>JANMTN010000146.1:0-9217 GCA_031390685.1 Desulfobulbaceae bacterium | reverse complement strand
TCACTTCTTGCCAAATCCAGCAACAGCGGCTATTATTTTTTTATCAGTATGGTTACTAATAGAAACGCTTCAATTTTATGACATCATGCAACCTCGGAGGAAATTTATGAAATACAAGCAGACAGTAACGGGCAGCGCGCTGCTCCTGGCATCCCTTTTTACCGGCCAGGCATTTGCTGCGGCAAACACAACGACTCCATCCAAGATAGTCTGGGATGTGGAAAAGACCTGGAATCTTCCGGCAAAACCGCTGGATATCGCTTATACTCTGGATGGGAAACGGGTATTCATCCTGACCGATCAGCATACCGTGCTTGTCTATGACAATCTGGGAGAGTTGACGGGCTCAATCGCGGTAGATAAAGGTGTCTCGGCTATTGATATCGCGCCGCGCGGGGAACGGCTCTTTCTCATCAACCAGGAGACCAAGGCATTTTCCGACTTGACCATTGACTTTATTGCCGACATCAATACCGTTGGCTCACCTTTTCTCGGGTCGGCCAAGGCCCCGGTGATCATTGCGGTCTTTACGGATTTTCAGTGACCTCACTGCGGCAAGGTTGCGTCGCTTCTCGAGCAGGTGCTCGAAAAAAATCCTGATACCGTTAAGATTGTCCTGAAAAATCTCCCTCTGGGGATGCATCAATTTGCCGACCCGGCAGCCCGCGCCGCGCTTGCTGCCGGCGAACAGGGTAAATTCTGGGAATTTCATGACGCCCTCTTTGCCTTGCCAGCTCTTGATGAGAAGGCAATTGAAGATGCCGCCGTCAAGCTTGGCCTCAAAATGGACCAGTTCAAAAGTGACATGGCCTCGCCCAAGATCAGACAAAAGGTTGATCAGGATATCATGGATGCCCAGAAAGCAGGGGTGACCGGAACGCCAACAATTTTTGTCAACGGCCATCCTCTGCGGGAACGCACTCTCGAAGACTTTCAGAAAAAAATAGATGCGGCCCTTGGCAAACCGGAAAAAAAATAACTCGGTACTGCAATCGCTGAGCCGCAATCATTATTTTTCGGACAATGCGCCGACCGCTATCCTGTTCGGCGATCTGAACAACAATCTGCAAACCGTGGGACAATGCTGCGGGGTCACAGTCCATGTCCGGGGCAATGGGGTCCATATCATCGGCCCCGGACATGGACTGGACCTGGCGGCAGAACTGCTGGAACAGTTCTATGGCCTGATCCGCAAGGGGTTGAAGGTTCTTTTCCTCTGACTTTGCCTTTGCTCTGCGAGTGCTCTCTGCGAGTGCTTGAGTCAAATCCCCATGCCCGGCTCTTGACAAGATCTTTCTTGATAAGGTTTATATCACCACCAAAAACCGGATCATGTCGCCCAAAACCGGCAACCAGAAGAGCTATATCGACGCCTTCCGCACCCATGATATCGTCTTTGGCATCGGCCGGCCGGTACTGGCAAGACCTATCTGGCGGTGGCCATGGCCGTTGCCGGTTCCCAAACAGTCAGGACTCCTTGAGGCCAGACAGCTTATTCACTCCTTGGAAGGCATTGCCTTCCGCCCCTTTACCCAGGCCGATGTGCTGCACCCCCTGGTCTGGAAGATCATCACCGCCTATAAAAAAAAGCAGGATAGCGGTGCAATTGCCAGCGAGCCACATGCGACAATCAGCAAGATTATAAAAAAATCTGCATAACTCGTGTCCACAATCCACACCCCCAGCCGCTATGCCCATTGATCTCTCATTTCATGCCAACTGCCCGGACTACCGCATCAACAGCCGTCTCCTGCAACGACGCGCCGGAGCGCTCCTGAAAGAATGCCGCGTTTCCGGCCATGGTCTCAGCATCCTCCTGGTGGATGATCAGGAGATAAGCTGGCTCAACAACCATTACCGGCACAAAAGCGGACCGACCAATGTCCTGTCCTTCCCCTTTGCCGACGGGGCTGACAGCTCACTTGCCCTGCTGCCGGTCAAGGAACTGGGCGATATCATCATCTCGGTGGACACTGCCTGGCGAGAGGCCAAAGAATTCAAACAATCCCTGCATGAGCGGCTCCTCTGGCTTATCACCCATGGCCTCCTGCATCTGCTTGGTTACGACCATGAGCGATCAGAGGCAGATGCCATTCTCATGCAGGACAAGGAACAGGAACTACTCAGCAGGATACAACACTTCAGGAGCACCGCCATGACCCATCTTGCCATTAATGTCGATCATATCGCCACCATCCGTCAGGCCAGGGGAGGCGTTGAGCCAGACCCGGTTACCGCCGCCGCCATCTGTGAAATGGCCGGGGCCTCAGGCATTGTCGTCCATCTCCGGGAAGACCGGCGGCATATCCAGGATCGGGACATCCGGTTGCTGAAGGAAACGGTCAAGACCAAACTCAATCTGGAAATGGGCGCCAACAAGGAGATCGTAGGCATTGCCCTTGCCCTCAAGCCGGACATGGTGACCCTGGTCCCGGAAAAACGGCAGGAACTGACTACCGAAGGCGGTCTTGATGTCGCGGCCCAGAAAAAGATGCTGGCCAAGACCATCGACAAGATGCGCAAGGCAGGGATTCCGGTGTCTCTTTTTGTCGATCCTGATTCCAGGCAGATCAAGGCCGCCCAGGAGATTGGGGCCACCTTTGTCGAGATCCATACCGGCCGCTACTGTGACGCCGTAAGTGAAAAGACACGCGAACAGGAATTCCAGATCATCGCCGCGATGGCCGAAGAGGCCTACCAGACAGGTCTGCGGGTTTATGCCGGACATGGACTGAATTACCAGACCACGGCCCGTATCGCCGCCCTCGACACCATTGAAGAGCTGTCCATTGGACATGCCATTATCGCCAGGGCCGCCTTCGTAGGACTTGACCAGGCAGTTCGTGACATGCTGGCCATTGTCCAGGAAGCAAGTAGAATCAGCTGAGTAGTAGTTATTTGGTCTCAGCTTTTGAGCTTGTGTTTGAACTGTTCGTTGACCATAGACAAAGGCTATAACCTCGGCCACGGTGCGATAGAGTTCGGCCGGGATTTCCTGTCCCAGGAGAATTCTTGCCGGGGCCTGCTGCGCGGAAGAGATGAACAATTACTCTTTGTGTCAAATCAAAAAGAGAAAGAAGATGCAGCCATTCTTGGGTAATTATAACGATCTGGAGAAGATGCCTGGGGCTGTGGATCGTTGTTGGGGATGGTGTCGTAAAACTCTGTGGTATCTACCATGGCCTCTTGGTCTTCTTTTTCTGGTATTTTGTGTCTTTCTGGTGTCGGGGGATGAGCTATGTCTGGCCAATACAGATGGTTATGATAAGGTTTTTTCTGCCGATGTCGCCAAGGTTATTGATGGCGATACCATTGAGGTGAGGTATCAGGGGAGAAAACTGCGTGTCCGTCTTTTTGGTATTGATGCCCCTGAATGGCAGCAGGAATTTTCTCATCAGGCGAAAGAGTTTACCCGGAAACGGGTCCAGGGGCAACGGGTTGAGTTGCAGTCAAAGGCCTGGGATAAATATGATCGTCTGGTAGCCGTGGTTCATGTCGGTGGGGATTCGCTCAATGAGGAGCTGCTCAGAGAGGGGTTGGCGTGGGTGCATATCTATTATTGTCAAGAACCGATTTGTCGAAAATGGCGGCAATTGGAAAAAGAGGCCAGGGTGGCCAGGCGTGGGCTATGGAAAAATGATAAGCCTGAGCCTCCGTGGAAGTGGAAGCAGAACCACAAACAGGGTCTGGGATAGGCACTGGGCGCCTTCCATGAAAAGATGAGTCCAGTATAAAGGGAAAAACAAAAATGGCCCTTAGGCCGGTAAATGGAGGTGGTGACATGTTTAACGCGGAACAGTTGTTAGGAAAGATGATGGCAGAAATGGTTGGCTCGGGCGGTGGATACAAAAAACATAAAAAACACAAGAGCGGCAGTATGATGCGTTCTTTGACCTCAACGCTGTTGTCAGGGAAAGGCCTTATGACTGCGGTCGGCCTTGGTGTCGGCGCCTATGAGATATTGAAGAGCAAGCAGGGCACAACCCCGCCTCCTTCTGGTTTTATGCCGCCTCCGGTAACAGTACCTCCCGGGTCTGGCGCGCCGCTTGCTGCTGCCATGCCGGATGTGCCTCCACCGTTGCCTGGCACCCGGGTTAATCCTTTGCAAGACAGGAAGGGTTCTTCAGCGCCGGAGCAAGAGATTGCCTTGCGTCTGATCCAGGTGATGATCGCCGCGGCCCATGCGGATAGTGGTATGGACAGTGAGGAGGAAGGGAAGATTCTGGAAAGATTGCAAGGGCAGGGGATCAGTCAGGAAGAGCGCCGTTTTATCTTGACTGAGATGCATGATCCCAAATCCATCGAGCAGTTGGTGGCCGGGATTAACGATCCGCGCATTGCCCAGACCATGTACGGTCTTGCGGTATCGGCCGTTGTCGTGGATACCGCAGAGGAGAGGGCATGGCTGGATAAACTGGCCACGGCCCTGTCTCTCAGTGAGGGGATGCGCCGTTTCATTGAGGCGGAGGATTAGGGGGCAAACGAGGTCGGGTTAGCGGCAACAGCAGCGTAACCCGACAACTGAATGTTCATGTCATTTCTGCAGGAGATTGCCGAGCGCGCCCAGCACCGATCCTTCGCCCTGGGTGGAGAAACCGGCGTTATTCTGGGGGGCTGCCTCATGGATGCGGCCAGCCAGGCGCGAGAAGGGCAGGGATTGCAGCCAGACATGGCCAGGTCCCCGCAGGGTTGCAAAGAAGAACCCTTCCCCGCCGAAGATGGCTGATTTTACGCCGCCAACAAATTGGATATCATACTGCACTGTCTGGGTCAGGGCGACCATACAGCCGGTGTCCACCCGCAGGGTCTCTCCCGCCTGCAGTTCTTTTTCGATGATGGTGCCGCCGGCATGGACAAAGGTAAGGCCGTTCCCTTCCAGTTTCTGCATGATAAATCCCTCGCCGCCAAACAGGGCGATGCCGATTTTCTTCTGGAAGGCGATCCCCAGGGCCACGCCTTTGGCCGCGCAGAGAAAGGCGGATTTTTGACAGATGAGCTTGCCGTTATAGTTTTTCAAATCGAGCGGGATGATTTTTCCGGGATACGGAGCGGCAAAGGCCACTTTCCCTTTCCCCTGACCCGTAAAGGTAAAAACGGTGGTGAACAGACTCTCGCCGGTAATAAGCCGCTTGCCGGCCCCCAGCATCTTGTCCATAAAACCGCCGATTTCAGAGCCGTGACTGCCGTCGCCAAATATGGTCTCCATCTGGATGCCGTCTGACATATACATCATGGCCCCGGCCTCGGCGACGACGCTTTCCTGGGGGTCAAGTTCAATCTCCACAAATTGCATTTCATTACCATGGATCTGGTAATCGATCTCATGGGCCTGTATGGCGCCAAGTCCTAGGGGCGGGCTGGGGGCAAATGCGGGCTGCTGCAGTTCCGGTGCCTGGGCCAGGGGCAGCCAGTTGGCAAAACCCTGGCGCCAGACCAGTGTGTCTTGGGTGTAAACTCCCGTGGCCAGTCCTTGCTGGACCTGAGCCTGACTGAAAGGACCCTGCTGCACGCCATTCAGCGCGACATACCAGTTATTCATGATATTGACTCCTTGTTTTGAAGGTGACTTGGGAGGCTTTGATAAAAATTATTGATATTTTTCTTTCAGATCATACAGGGTGTCGAGGTATGCCTCTTTATAGTGCAGATGATTGCCACCTTCTTCGATCTCGGTTGTCAACAGGTCGATTGCTGGTTGGAGCTGGAGGCCATAGGTGTTCTTTCCTTGGGTGTTTGCCTGGTGGACGATCTGGATGGCATAATAACTGACAAGCATTCGCGTGCGAGAAGCTCTTCTTGACAGATAAAGCTTGCCTCCCATGGTGTTGAGAAAGAAACAGGCATATTGATACAGGGCGTCTTCAGGAATTTTGAGGGATAGGTCCTTGTCGAAGGCGTCTGGGTGCTCAGTGAGGAGAAAATAGTTCGCCATGAGCTTTTCCGTCTTGTCTTTTTCTCGATTCAGTATTTCTTTACTTAACAGGATGTTGTCTTTGCCAAGGATGCGAAAGAGATGGGTGCTGTTCTTGAGAATGGTCGAGAGCTCATCTGTTTCTCGCGTGACAACTGGCGGGGCGTCCAGTAATTTTTGGATCAGTCTGGTAATATAGATAAGGCTTGGGGCGTCGAGGTGACGGGCCTGAATGTATTTCTGCTGATCCAGGTATTGGTAAAATGCCTTGATTTTCTCGACCGCTTGCGGCAGGTCGTCTTTGGTCGGCAAGGCAGGAATAGGGTCAGAGGCAACAATCTGGTCCTGCGGGTTGCCAGGTGTCCCTGGAATCAACGTTTCATCGGCAGGAGGGGTTAATAATGGTGGATTTGTTTGTAGTTCCTCGGCAACGGCAGGTGGTTGTGGTGGCGGTTGCGAGGTGCCGCGGTGAAAGAAAAACCAGAATGCGCCGGCGGCCACCAGGATTAAGACAATGAGAGGAACAAGCAGAGAGGGTGAACGTTTGGATGTTGATTTCATTATAGGCCCCTTATGGCTTGAAGGAGAGAGGACGGTCTGTAAAAATTCAGGGAAATCATGCCCTATAAGCCGTCGTTCCTAAATAAGTGTATCATTGGAGGCCGCTCTTTATTCCTACTCCAAGAGCGCTCCTTGTGGGCGTCCATGACCATCATAACTAAATGGTCAGAATGGAGCAGTGCCAATGGCGGTGGTTTTCATATAACGGCTTCTAAATATACTTGAGGGGCAGGATAAAGTCACGAAGCTTTTATTGACGGAATAATGGTTTGGTGGCAAGTTTATCAACTTTTTTATCTCTTTTTTTCTACTTGACTCCCTATGGCGAAGGCACTAATGTGGCAAACAATATTGTGCTAAAAAGAGCTTCTGAATTTTGTATATGTAGATAATAGGTAGTTTGGAAAAGGAAAATATGCAGTTTAGGAGATCGTCCGTTTTGGTCGATTTAAATAATTCATTATGTATGGAGGAATACCCCGATGACAATTTGTGTAATAGGTCACTCTAACCCGGATACCGATTCAGTAACCTCAGCCATTGCCTTTGCCGCGCTTCTCACTGCTCAAGGTCAAAACGCAAAGGCCTGCATGCAGATCAGCGCCGATAAACTCAATCCTGAGACTACCGTAGTGCTGAAACGTTTTGGTCTTGCTGCCCCGGAGACCATGATGGATGCTGCCGGTCAGAAAGTTGCCCTGGTGGATTTCAGTGATATTGGACAGGCCCCAGCCAACATCGGTACCGCCGATGTAGTCGCCATTGTTGATCATCATAAAGTTGGTGATATCACCACCAATCAGCCGATTTTGTTCCGTGCCGAGCCTGTGGGCTGTACTGGTACTGTTCTCCACAAGATGTTCAAGGATGCAGGGGTTGCTATCCCTAAGAATGTTGCTGGAGGAATGCTTGCCGCTATTCTCAGTGATACCGTGAATTTCAAGTCCCCAACCTGTACCCCGGATGACAAGGCAGCTGTTGCCGAGTTGAAGAAAACTGCCGGTGTCGATGATACCGATTCCCTGTTCATGGAGATGCTTCGCGCCAAATCTTCCATTGACGGCTATGCCATGAAAGATCTTGTCTTCCGCGACTACAAGGACTTTGATATGAACGGCAAGAAAGTGGGTATCGGCCAGCTGGAGCTTGCCGCTCTTGATCAGGTTGCCGGTATCCGAGCTGACCTGCTGAAGGCCCTGGAGGATGTCAAGAAGGACGGTCGTCATTCCGTACTGTTCATGCTCACCGATGTTGTCAAGGAAGGCACCGAACTGATTGTACTTTCCGACGAGCCAGCCATGATTGAGCAGGCCTTCGGGGGCAAGATTGATGGTGGTGTTATGTGGGTAGGCGGCATGATGAGCCGGAAGAAACAGACCGTTCCACCATTACAGAAGGCCTTTGGGGTTTAATTTGAAAAAAGAAAGAAACTTCTATAAGCTTTAAAAAAGTTTTGTAGAGAAAAATCCTGCTCCAGTTCACTGGAACAGGATTTTTTATTTTGAGGGAAAGGTAATGAATGTTTTCCCTGTTATTTTTTGCTGCCTGTCGCTCCTGCTACTATAAAGTCAAGGTTCTTTGGAAGATCTTGGCACTGGAGAGCTATTATTTTCTGACTTTATGGAAGTGGCTATGGCTGTTAAAAATCAGGGAAAGACCATAGGATTGTTATGGTCTTCAGGGCCGACGGGCGCCCAGTTTCTGCTGACTGATGAGGAGTATAATCTCAAAATTAAGAAGCCTCATCCCAAAGGCAATCCCAACAAGGCATTGATTCAAGCCATGTTTACTGGAGGCGGAGCCGAAGACTTTTGGGGAGTGAGCGTTGGTGGGGCGGGGAAAGTCGGTTTTGTTTTGCCATCTTGCCGACCTTCTGGTGTGCCGAAAGAACAAATTTTCGAATGATCCTGGGGCTGGTTTCCGGGCTTTGCCGAGGCCCCAAAAGCAACTTCCTGTCACCGATAAACAAGCGCACACATTAGAATTATGGGGGGAGTACTCCGCCATTTTGGTTGAGGTTTTTTTTCGCATACAACAGAGGAAAAGAGAATGAAGAGCCGGGGAATGATCGAAGCAGAGATAAGCGAGGCAATCATAAGGTTTGAGAAGGAATATATGGGCCGTGGTCCTCTTGAAACCAAGACATACATTATTGACGACATGGTTATTGTCCGCCTGAAAGGGGTACTGACCAAAGCGGAGTATCAACTAGCCGGGGCAGCCGATGTCGCCAACGGGAGAGAATTGATTAAACAGGTGCGCTGCATTCTGCTTGAAAAAGGACGTCCTTTGCTGGAGGCTGTCATTGAGGCCATCACTGGCGAGAAGGTCAAAAGCCTGCATACGGACATCAGTACAGTTACTGGCGAGAGAATAATCTTATTTATTCTTAATTCAGCGCCAGAGCTGTCTTGAACGTTTTTCAGAGCTACGGAAATCGGTGTGGGGTAATTTTTCTTTGACTTTTTCGATACAGAAGGTACAGTTGTAATCAAATAGGTTGAGACTTGGGGGGCGTCAAAAAATGCCTGCCACGAAAGGACCGTACGATATCAGGTATTTTTTGATATTGTGCGGTCCTTTTTTTTTGCCTAAAACATACACGTTATTTTTGTCCAGCCGGGCTCAGAGTTGAGGGCGGTTCTTGGAATGAAGGTCGATGCTTCCCTGGTAAAGGATTCCTCGGCCTTTTTTTGCTTTGTGGTTAATCAATTTGGTTGGAGCAAATCATTATGGCGGTAAAAA
>JANMTN010000108.1:0-1787 GCA_031390685.1 Desulfobulbaceae bacterium | reverse complement strand
GTCAGGATGTTCGTTCATCAGTTCCATCAGGCGGGGAATGGCCCCTGGAAGGACTTCGGTATCGCTGTTCAGCAGGATCAGGAGATCAGAGGACGCTTCGCGAACACCGGTGTTGTTGCCGCCGCTGTAGCCGCTGTTGCTCTCCTCCAGGAACAGCCGGAGTCGGCGGTCTTTCCCGGCGGCAGACCTGAGAGCATCTTGCGTTGCCTGATCTGAATGATTGTCGACAACAATAATTTCCAGGGCACTTTCTTCTTGTGCAAGGCTTTGCAGGCAGGGGCCAGTGGTCTGGTCAAAATTATTATAGCTGACGATGATAACACTACACGGCGGTCTGTTCATGATTCATCAGTAGTTGCTGGATCTGGCTGCTGCACAGGAGGGGAAGGTTAATCCTGATTTTTTCTTCCGGCCAATTCCACCAGGCAAGTTGCAGCAGTCGGGCTATGGTGGTGTCGTCAAAGCGTTTTTTGACCTCCTGGGCAGGGTTGCCGGTCATGACGGCATAGGGGGCGACATCACGGCTGATCACGGCCCGGGCCCCAATGACTGCGCCGCTGCCGATTGTGACCCCGGAGAGGATGGTGGCGCCATAGCCTATCCATACATCATGGCCGATGATAATATCTCCTTTGGATGCGGGGTGCCCCTTGATGGTGGCGGCTTCCGGCCAGGTTTCCGTGAAGGCGGAGAAGGGGTAGGTGGTGACCCAGTCGCTGCGGTGATTGCCGCCCAGGATGATGGTTACCTGTTCAGCAATAGAGCAAAACCTGCCCATGACCAGCCGGGTGGTCTGGTCAAATTGACGAATGGTAGGTTCGCCGTAGGTGTGATCGCCAATAACACAGTGCGGACCGGTAATACGGTCGCGGGTCAGGGTCTCTTTCTTCTTCCGGGAGAAAAACATGGTTTTATTTCAGGCGTTGGATTGGCTGGGCCTTATAAGCAAACTGGGTGGCCAGATAAGGTTTGAAAAAAATCTATTAAGGATAAGGAGATGGGGTGGTAAAAAGGCCCAAAGACGAGGCGCACAAATCCTGAGGACGAGGCGTACTTTTGGGTACGCTGCAGTGACGGAGGATGTAGTGCAATGAAGCATTTTTGGCTTTTTGCGACGCCATCAATCATGATACTGAATATTATAGAGTGATTCATATTCGCCATGGAGGGCGAGCAGGGCCTCATGGCTGCCTTCTTCAATAAGGACACCGTTTTTGACCACAATGATCCGGTCGGCATTTTTGATGGTGGAGAGGCGGTGGGCAATGACAAAGGTGGTCCTGTTCTTCATCAGATTCTCCAGGGCCCTCTGTACCTCACGCTCGGATTCGCTGTCGAGTGCGGAAGTGGCCTCGTCAAGCACCAGAATCGGGGCATTTTTGAGGATGGCACGGGCGATGGAAAGCCTCTGTCGTTCTCCGCCTGATAATCTGACCCCTGACTCTCCGATCACCGTTTCAAACCCTTGCGGGAGTTGCTCAATAAAGTTCAGGGCATAGGCGGCACGGGCCGCATCCCTGATCTCCACCTCCGACCTGTCCAGGTCGCCATAACTGATATTGTTGCGGATGGTATCGTTAAAGAGGATGGTCTGCTGGGTCACAATGGCAATCTGGTCACGCAGGGATTTCAGGGTAACGTCACGGATATCCATGCCATCAATGAGCAGCGAGCCATTCTGGATCTCAAAAAAACGGGGGATCAGGTTGGCCAGGGTTGATTTTCCCGATCCGCTGGGTCCGACAATGGCCAGGATTTCACCCCGGTTCTCAACGGCATCAACCTCA
>JANMTN010000071.1:0-10197 GCA_031390685.1 Desulfobulbaceae bacterium | reverse complement strand
ACCTCTTCCCGCAGGGGAATCCGGGTATCTGCAAGCAAATATTTCCTCATGATACCCGCCAGTAATCCGCAATGCAAGGAAGGGGTAGAATAATCCCCCTGCCGATAGAGGATAATATTGGAGATACAGCCCTCGGTAAGCTCGTTCCGTTCATTCACAAAACAGCAATCGAACAATCCCTTCTCCCGCACCCGTTGCAACTCGCGGTCATACAATTCTCGTCGGGTAGTTTTATGAAAATACCAGGGTGAAGACGAGTCTGTCGGCACCGGTGAGATCTCGATCAGCAGCAAATCAGCAGGCCGCAGATCCGGCACTCGGGGCAGGTGGCGGGCTACGGGCAGTAAACACGGCTGAGAGCTGATCGCAACCGCTCCATCCTTGAAGAGTGTCAAACGGACCCGCATGGGAACGCCTGCAAACAGGCGGCTTTCTTTTTGCAATGCCTGTTCGATCTTTGCCGGATTGCCGCAAAAAAGAAAATAATCAGCAGAGGCACAAAGGCGCTCAAGGTGCTCGGCCAGAAGCCAGTAGCCTGACCCCGGCTCCCACAACAGGGTCTCGATGAGCTCGAACGCCGGAACAGAAGCAGTCAGAAATTTGCCCTTGAGCAGACACTCCTGCCACTCCTGTTCAGGGACCGAGTCTGCAACAATCCCGGAACCGATACCCATCGCCCCTTGCGTGCCGCAGAGGGTGACGGTGCGAATCGGCACATTAAAGAGCGCCGCCCCTGAGGGCGCCAGATAGCCAATGGCCCCGGTATAGACCCCGCGCCGCCCGGGCTCCAGTTCATCAATAATCTCCATGGTCCGAATCTTGGGGGCGCCTGTCACCGAGCCACAAGGAAAGAGGGCCTGGAATAATCGCCGAAGGGGAAGGGACACAAGACCGTCCTGGCCGCAATTCTTACCGCACTCAGCAATAATCGTGGAGGTCATCTGGAGCAGGGTCTCATAGCGCTCCACATCAAAGAGGGAACGGGTGCGCACCGGGCCATCGTCCAGATCATGCATCAAGCGCCCCAGATCATTGCGCAGGAGATCAACAATCATCACATTTTCGCTGCGATTTTTTTGGTCATTCCTCAGCAGACGCATCTGTTCCTGATCCTCCTCCGGAAAGCGCCCCCTTTTCATGGTACCTTTCATCGGCCGTACCATAATGCCATCCGCGTCTTTTCTGAAAAAGAGTTCAGGAGAGAAAGAAAACAGCCGCTGTTCTCCAAGGCGGAGATAGGCCCCGTAGGCCACAGATTGATTCCGCCTGAGAGTCTTATAAAGGGTCTCCGGCGATCCACAGAAATCAAAGAGCAATTTCAGGGTATAGTTGACCTGATAGGTATCCCCAGCCAGGATATATTGCTGAATGGCTTCAATGGCCTGGAGATACGCATCACGCCCCTGACTGGGACGGATATTTTGCACCTGACAGTCGCCCCCAGCGCCACGCGCTCCAGGGATTGCCATGGCCTTAGCGGCAGTATGACTGCAGGAGACACCGGGGAAATTGGTCTTGCCGGAATGGTGATCAAAGAAACACGGCTCGGTAAAAATCCCGAGATCAGCCAGCACGAGCGAGGCATCACCTTCCCGGCAGAGAAGTCCCTGCAACCTTTCCTCTAAGAGATAGCCAAACTCATAGCTGAACCAGCCGGCCACATAGTATCCGGCGGCCAGGGCTGATTCAACCTGGGCCAGAAACGACTGACTGTCATCACCGCTTCGGCATTGCAAACGACTGACCGGGTTCAGGAAGAGGAGTGACGTCGAATTGTCAGCGTCGGGTCTTGCGGTATCCAGAAAGACGAACTGCTCCCTTTCGGCCAGGAACATGAGCAATTGAGCCAGATCCAGATCTGAGAGAACATTCATGGGCAGCACATATCAATTTCATTCATACCTTGCATCAATATTTAAAATACTTTATACTCGTAAATTGTTTCTATTAAATTCAATTTCAGATTATTTATACATTTCAGTCTTGACGCATCTCTCCATATCCCTTGCCGTCCAGACACGCTCACCCAAAGGAACACCCATTATTCCATTTTCTATGATTTGCGCAACCATTTACGCAATCCAAAGGAGGCATTTATGTTAATAAAGGACTGGATGGCAACCACGATTCTGACTGTGGATGCCAATACCTCGGTCATGCGGGCTACCCGCACGATGAAAGAGAACAATATCAGACGCCTGCCAGTCCTGTCCCATGGCAAGCTCGCCGGCATCATCACCGACCGTGACCTGAAAGATGCATCACCATCCAGCAAGACCGACATGGATCTCCACGAGATGTATTACCTGCTCTCCGAGATGAAGGTCAAAGATGTCATGACCGGCAGCCCCGTCTGCATGAAGAAGGATGACACCCTGGAAAAGGCGGCGGTGGTCATGCTGCGGGAAAAAATATCGGGGCTGGTGGTCGTTGACGACAACAACAACCTGGTGGGCCTGCTTTCAGAATCAGACGTCCTCCGCGGATTCATCCACGCCACCGGGATCCAGGACGGCGCCTATCAGTTTGTCATTGACATGTCTGACGCCGGTGGCTCCGTTTCCCGCCTGGTTGACATCCTGCGCCAGCACAACGCCCGCATCCTGTCCATTCTCACCTCTTTTAATGATGCCCCTCCCGGCTTCAAACGAGTCTCGGTGCGTATTCTTCCTGAACAGGATATTGAGGCCCTGGCCAGCGAGATCGCCGCGATAGACGGGTACAATATCGTGAGCCAGAGCCTTGATGACCTCAGCAATCTGCCAAAAAAATAATAAAGGCGCCTTCATACCAATAAATTCATAAATAGACAGAAACATATTTTATTATCCCAGGAATAAAGGAGATTCTTCCATGTCACGAAAAATGGTCACCATCGACGGCAACCAGGCCTGCACCCATGTTGCCTACGCCACCAGTGAAGTCATCACCATCTACCCCATTACCCCATCCACCCCGATGGCGGCTGAGGCAGACACCAAATCAGCCGGTCTGCAGGAGAACATCTGGAATTCTGTACCTGTTGTCACCCAGATGCAGTCTGAAGCTGGCGTTGCCGGCTCCCTGCATGGCTCGCTTGCCACCGGTTCTCTTTGCACTACCTTTACCGCAGCGCAGGGACTGTTGTTGATGATCCCCAATATGTACAAGATAGCCGGAGAGCTCACCCCCACCGTTTTTCATGTGACCGCCCGCTCCATCGCCTGCCAGGGGCTCTCTATCTTCGGCGACCATGGCGACATCAACGCCATCCGCCAGACCGGCTGGGGTCTGCTTGCCTCCCAGAACGTCCAGGAATGTATGGATATGGCCCTGATTGTGACCCAGGCCTCTCTTGCCTCCCGCATTCCTTTTGTCCATTTCTTTGACGGCTTCCGCACCTCGCATGAGATCCAGAAAATAGAAGAGCTGACCCGCGAAGATATGGCCGCCATGATTGACGAGGATTTGATTGTTGCCCACCGCGAGCGCGCCCTCACTCCTGACCGCCCTACCATCCGCGGCACGGCCCAGAACCCTGATGTCTATTTTACCGGTCGCGAGACCGTCAATAAATATTACAATGCCCTGCCCGGTATCGTTCAGGACACCATGGATAAATTCGCCGGCATCACCGGGCGTCAATATCACCTCTTCGATTATTATGGTGACGAGGACGCCGAGGATGTTGTGGTCATGATGGCCTCCGGCTGTGAGACCGTAGCCGCCACCATCGACTACCTGATGGCCCAGGACAAGAGAGTGGGCATGGTCATCGTCCGTTTGTATCGGCCATTTGACTGCAAGGCCATGGTCAACGCCCTGCCGCCAACGGTTGAACGCATCACCGTTCTCGACCGCACCAAGGAGCCGGGATCTGCGGGTGAACCACTCTATCTTGATGTCCGCGCCGCAGTTGGCGAAGCCACCGAGACCAATCTTGCCGCCTACCAGCCATTGATACTCTCCGGCCGCTATGGCCTTGGTTCCGCCGAATTTACCCCGACCATGGCCAAGGCGGTTTTTGACAACATGGCCTCCATGGCCCCCAAGAATCACTTCTGCGTGGGACCCAACGATGACGTAACCGGCTCAAGCCTCAGCTACGACAAGAACTTCAGTATTGAGGGCAAGGACGTTTACCGCGCCATGTTCTACGGCCTTGGATCTGACGGCACTGTTGGCGCCAACAAGAACAGTATCAAGATCATCGGCACCGAGACCGACAACTCAGCCCAGGGCTATTTTGTCTATGATTCCAAGAAATCCGGCTCAATCACCACTTCTCATCTCCGTTTTGGCAAGAATCCGATTGTGGCGCCCTATCTCATTAACAAGGCTAATTTCATCGCCTGCCACAATTCCAACTTCCTCAACCAATATGACATGCTCCGCAACCTGGAAGAAGGCGGCACCTTCCTCCTGACCACCGGCTTCAACGCCAAACAGATCTGGGGCGAGCTGCCGGACACTGTCCAGAAGGCCCTGATCCAGAAAAAGGCCAAATTCTATATCATTGACGCCATCGCCCTCGGCCAGGCCCTGGGCCTTGGCGCCCGTATAAACATGATCATGCAGACCGCCTTCTTCCTGATCTCGGGCATCCTCACCGAAAAAGAGGCCGTCGCCGCCATCAAGGGCGCGATCAAAAAGACCTACGGCAAAAAGGGCGACAAGGTCGTGGAGATGAACTACGGCGCCGTCGATGCCGCCATCAAAAACATCGTTGAAGTAAAGCTGGGTAAATCCACCAGTGGCCATGAAATGCCGCCCACGGTTCCCGAGAGCGCGCCTGACTTTGTCAGGGAAGTAACCGCCACCATGATTGAAGGCCGGGGCGATGAGATCAAGGTCTCGCAGATGCCGGACGATGGCACCTGGCCCACCGGAACCACCCAGTACGAAAAACGGAACATTGGGGTTCAGGTTTCCGAATGGATCCCTGAAAACTGTATCCAGTGCGGCAGATGTTCTCTCGTCTGCCCCCATGCCGCCATCCGCCTGAAGATCGTCCCTGACCTGAAGAAAGCGCCCAAGGCGTTTAAATCTGCGAATGCTGTGGGTACACAATATAAAGGTCAGAAATTTGTAGTCCAGGTCTTCACCGAAGACTGCTGCGCCTGCACCCATTGCGTTTCTGTCTGCCCGGCCAAGACCAAGGCCCTGCAGATGGTCCCCAACACCGATGAGATCCGCAAGACCGAGGCCAAGAATGTGGAATATTTCCTCAGTCTGCCCGAAGTCAATCCAGCTGAAATTGATCCATCCACCATCAAGGGCAGTCAACTGTGTCGTCCGCTCTTTGAGTTTTCCGGCGCCTGTGCCGGATGTGGCGAGACGCCCTATATCAAACTGGTAACGCAGATGTTTGGCGACCGGATGCTGATTGCCAATGCCACCGGCTGTTCCTCTATTTACGGCGGGAACCTGCCCACCACCCCTTACTGCAAACGCGCCGACGGTCGCGGACCTGCCTGGGCCAACTCGCTGTTTGAGGATAATGCCGAGTTTGGTCTGGGCATGCGGGCCTCCGTAAACAAGCTTGGCGCCCAGGCGGCAGAGCTTGTGGGTCAGGCCGTTACCGCCAAACTCATCACCAGGAAGATGGCCGACGAAATCCTGAACGCCGACCAGAAATCTCAGGCCGCCATTGAACTTCAACGGGAGCGTATAGCCCAGTTGAAGAGCAAGCTTGCAGGCAGCAAGGATGTCATTGCCAAACGCCTTTTGCCAGTAGCCGATTATCTGGTGAAAAAATCAGTGTGGATCTTTGGCGGCGACGGCTGGGCCTATGATATTGGCTACGGCGGTCTTGACCACGTCCTGGCCTCCGGCGAGAATGTGAATGTCATGATCCTCGACACCGAGGTGTACTCCAACACCGGCGGCCAGATGTCAAAATCGACTCCCCGCGCCGCGACCGCCCAGTTTGCGGCAGGCGGCAAGAAGATGCCGAAAAAGGATATCGGCATGATCTTCTCCACCTACGGTAATGTCTATATTGCCAAGGTAAGCATGGGCGCCAATCCCATTCAGGTTGCCAAGGCCATTGCCGAGGCCGAGGCCTATGATGGACCATCGCTCATCATCGCCTACGCCCACTGCATCAACCATGGCATCAACATGACCAAGGGTCTGGATCAGCAGAAAAAGGCCGTTGAATGTGGGCACTGGCCCCTGTACCGCTACCACCCTGACCTTGAGGCCGCGGGCAAGAATCCGCTGACCATTGACTCCAAGGAACCCACCATCACCTTTGCAGAATACGCCTTGGCTGAGAACCGCTACCGTATGCTCAAGTTGATGAATCCAGCCCATGCCGAGGAGCTCATGGACCTGTCACAGAAGGATGTGACCAAGTCCTGGAAGTTCCTGAAGGCCCGGGCGGCGGCCCTTGAGCCGGAAAAATAATCGGCCCCATTGAGCCTGCGCTCTTTCAAGGAGCAGGCTCAATGACTTTACCCATAAAAAAAGGGGTTTTGGAATTGACATTCCGAAACCCCTTTTTTTTATTAACCTTCAGCTTTCAGCCGTTTTTTTCCATTTCCCGTTGCTTTTTTATCTTCTCGTATTCCTGAACCGACTCAATAACGGACTCATCCTGACGCTGCTTGATCTCCACCACCTTGGCCTGTATCTTGTCCTCTCGTATCTTCATGCCCTGGGCGCCAAAGAGGGTAGCGGCCAGATAGGTGAAAGAGAAGAGCATGAGCTCCACATCATTTTCTTTAATCTTGGCAACCGTCTCATCATCAATAATAAAGGTATCAAGAAAAGAACTCTCAAAGACAAAGGTGCGGAAATGATCAATATCGGTTGAGGCCATGAAGAACATACGTTTGGCCTGCTCCGAGAGGGTAGCCTGGTGTCCGTATGATTTGCGCCGCATGACCAGGCGCAACCACTCTTTGTTCATCTCATCACGCAGATCAACACCTTGATCCGCGCGCCATTCACGGACCGTCCATTCCTTGTCTTCTTCAAACCCCTTGCAATGCTCTTCCTTGACGATAAAGAAAAACTTCTCTTCGTCGTTCTGGTCTCCATCCTTGCTCTTGGCATCACCACCCTCATGGAAATCGGCCATACCCACCGGATAATAACGACAGGCGGAAGGCCGATCACTATACACCGTGCATCCCTCCGGGGTCACAAAAGGACATTTCTGGTCATCTTCACGCAACTTGATTGCCACACCCGGCATGTCGGTCTGCTCAAGATACACAGGGGTCGTATACTGATGCAGAAACTCATGAGCCGGCATATTCAACCGTTTTTTCAACTGCATGATGTCATAAGGGGTCAGGATAATCTTGACTCCCCCGCAACAGGCGGTAAAACATTTCACCCCGGGATGACAGCGGAACTTGATCTTGCTGTCCAGGGTCAATTTCTGAGGAAGGATATTGGATGGATTTGTTGCCTTACCAAAGAGAACCTTCTCTTTGCCGCTCATATTTTGCTCACTCATACTCTCTCACCTTATGTCAAATTTTGATTATCAGATTGCCAGATTAGCAGACTATAAAAAAGGAAAAACTCCTTCACAAAATTTTAAATAATAAGCATATACCATTTCACTGTCAAACCTATTTCAAGCCGTTATACAATGGCACCCATGCCCCTTGCAGTTTACTGCAAAAATCCTTATAGTCGACTGTACAAATACCCATTTTACTAACTTTACAATTATCCATCACAGTAATTAAGCAACACAGGTATATTCAATGAAGCTTTTTGTCCGACCCATTAATTATGCTCAGGTTCAAACCCTGATCTACCATCTGCCGGATGGCCCTGCCTTGTCCTTGAACATTGGCGGGATCGGTGAATTTCTTGATTTGGAACTGGACCTTGGTCATGTCTGTGACACCTCAGAGATTGATGGCATTGTCCATTTTTTTCCCAAGGGAAACGCCTGAACACCGATACTTAGCCGCCCCCGATGTCAAACACACACCTGATTGATATCTCTTTCGATGGTCACATGCACACCCAATGGTGCCACCATGCCACTGGCACCATGGAAGAGTATGTGTTGTCAGCAATCGCCAAGGGACTGAGTCATATTGTTTTTCTTGAGCATATGGAGGCAACGGGGGTCAATTATTTTGAGACGACCTGGCTGACTGACCAGGATTTTGATGACTATTTCGCGGAAGGACAGAAACTGCGGGAGGAGTATGGCAACCAACTGAGTATCGGTTTGGGTGTTGAGGTTGGGTATAGCGTCACCCAGCATCAGGAACTGCAGGATCGCCTGAGCAGACATTCCTGGGATCAGATAGGGATTTCCTACCATTTCATGCCGGTTCCTGGTCAGGCTTTTGACTTGAATCTGGTCAGCAGACAAGAAAGAAACGTGCGGGCTATTGCCGAAACAGGCTGTGAGAAGGTCCTTGATAACTACTTCAACACCCTCATCGCAGCAGTATCCATCCTCCCCGGCACAATACTCTGCCACCTGGACGCCGCCCTGCGTTTTCAGCCGGATCTGCAGCTCACCCACGGCCACTGGCAACAGATCGAAGAACTGCTTGACACCGTCAAGGCCAGCGACATGGCCCTTGAAATCAACACATCGGGATTTGCTATCCGCGGCACGCCTTTTCCAGCACCGGCTATTATCCAGATGGCCATAACCAGAGGGATTCCTCTGGTTGCAGGATCTGATGCCCACCGGCCAGAAGACGTGGGCAGATACTTTCACCGACTTCCAGAACTTCTGGAGCCACTTTTAAATCTCAAATAAAATCCGCCATTGCCGCTTTCAATGATGCCGCATTAAAAGGCTTCTGAATCATCTTTTGTCGACAGGTAACTGACCAGAATTACTTATTTATTTATTCATAAACTTGAAAAATCCACTCCTGCCTTTAAACAGCAACTTACTCGGGATACCAGGCAACCCCAATCTTCCGCACCACATTAAAGCCACCACTCAAGACCAGACTGTTTCTCAGCCCCACACTGTCTAAAAAGCTCTGGACCTCAAAGGAACGGGTTCCGGCATCGCAAAGCACAATCATAGTTTTATTCGCTGGCACCTCCCGGTACCTGGCCCGCACCTCATTATAGGGGATCCCCAGCCATCGCTCTGACCCAAATTTTGCCACAAAAGGCCCGACCTCTTTCAGATGTCTGACATCAAGAGCAACCCAGTCCGGTTGCGTGCTCAAATCCTCCATCCATTGCAGAAAAGAGGCCATGGAGATCTTCCGCAGACGGCCATCACAGATATTATCCGCCACATAGGCCGCGGCATTGATGGAATCAATGGCCGCTGAAAATGGGGGCGCGTAGGCCATTTCCAGGGTCCCGAAGTCGTCAATGGTTGCCCCCGTACCGACAAGAGCCGCAGCCGCATCAATACGTGCCGAGATGCCATCCCCCATGGGCCCGAACCCCTGGAGCCCCAGGACCCGTCGTGTCCGCCGGTCAAAGACCATCTGGAATACCACGTTGTCCACAGTGGGAAAGAAATGAGCCCGGTCAGACGGGGCGGTCAGGGCCACATCCGCATCATAGCCCTCAGCCAGAGCCGCATCAAGGCTCAGCCCGGTGGTGCCAACGCAGACATCAAAGGCCTTCATGATAAAACTGCCCACCGCTCCCTTGAATACGGAAGGGATACCTGCCATGTTATCGCCAGCCACCCTGCCCTCTTTATTGGCCAGGGAACCGAGGGGGGCGTAGAATTTCTTGCCGGAAACCAGATGACGAACCTCTATACAATCACCGGCAGCATAGATAAACGGATCCGAGGTCTGCATCCGCTCATTGACCACGATCGCGCCCATGGGTGAGAGCTGGAGTCCGGCATCACGCGCCAGTTCTGAACGGGGACGCACACCGGTGGCCATGATCACCAGATCGGCATCAAGGGTGCGGGCCGAGGTGCGAACACCTGTCACCCTGCCCTCCGCCCCCAAAATCTCGGCGGCACCCTCGCCCAGATGCACCGTCACCCCCTTGTCGCGCAGATGCTTGGCCAGCATGGCCGCTATGGGGAAATCAACGATACGGGGCAGGAGCTGATCCATAAACTCAATGAGGGTGGTCTCCACTCCCCACAGATCGGTTAGGGCCTCCGCCATCTCCCCTCCGATGGCGCCGCCGCCGATAACGACCGCGCGCGCCACCTTGCCGCCGGGTATACGTTTCTTGATCTCAATGGCCCTATTCAAATTTCTGAGGTTTATGACCCCATCAAGTTCT
>JANMTN010000050.1:0-2519 GCA_031390685.1 Desulfobulbaceae bacterium | reverse complement strand
ACCAACCAGGCCGTCACTTGGGACCAGGCGCTGCAGGTAGTCCGCGAGCTGAACCGGGATGGATTTGCAGGAATGAGCAACTGGCGGCTGCCGAATATCAATGAACTGGAATCGCTGGTGGACTGCCGCACCCATTCACCGGCCCTGCCGGCGGGGCATCCCTTTGCGGAGCTGCAGGAGGGATACTGGTCATCTACAACCAGCTTTTTTGAAACCGATTGGGCCTGGGTCCTCTATCTGCACAAGGGGGCCTGCGGCGTTGGTCATAAACCGGGGAAAACCTTTCATGTGTGGCCGGTGACCTCCCTGCCGGGGCCTTGAACAACTCTCTTTTGCTAAATTATGGAACCCGTGCTGCTTCTTGCTATCAGCCTCTTTATTGTCATGGGCTGGCTGACCGTGGACATTGCCATCGGCAGCCGCAGGCTCGGCAGCCTAGGTGACATTGCCCCGACCACGGCAACGGATGCCCCCTTGGTCTCCATCATTGTCCCCGCCTGCAATGAGGCGGAGACCATTGCCCCGGCCCTGGCCACATTGGTGGCCCAGGAGTATGCCAGGCTGGAGATTATCGTGGTCAATGACCGCTCCACGGACGCTACCGGGGAGATCCTGCGGGAGATGCAGCAGCGTCATCCCGGACTTATCATCCTCGACATCCATGAACTGCCGGCGGGCTGGCTCGGCAAACATCATGCCCTGCACAGCGGGGCCGCTTTGGCCAAAGGCGACATCCTTCTCTTCACCGATGCCGATATTCACATGGCCCCCGATACCGTGGCCCGGGCCGTGCACTGGCTTGAGCAGGCCGGGCTGGATCACCTCTGCCTCATCTTCAAGAATAAGGCGAAAGGCTGGCTGCTCAACAGCCTCATCCTTGACGCGGGCGGCGGGCTCTTTCTGCTCTTCAAACCGTGGCTGGCCGGCAATCCCAGGAGCAAGCGGTTTATGGGGGTAGGGGCCTTTAATATGGTCCGTCGCCAGGCCTATGAGCAGGTGGGCGGCCTTGCTGCCATCAAAATACACCCTATCGATGACCTCATGCTCGGCAAGATTATCAAGGAGGGCGGTCTGCGCCAGGAATGCCTCAGCGGGTATGATTTTGTCACGGTAAGCTGGTACCATTCCACTGGTGCCATGATCGACGGCCTGATGAAGAATATCTTTGCCCTGGCCAACTTCAACACGGCTCTGGCCCTGGGCGGGGCCTTGGGCATCAGCCTGTTCACCATCCTGCCACTCTGGGGCGTCCTGCTTGGCCATGGCCCGGCCCGGCTTTTCTTTGCCCTCACCGTGGCCCTGCGTCTCGCCTTTTTCAGTCAGGCGGCCCGTTATAGCGGACTCTCGCCCTGGCTGGCCCCGGCGGCCCTGGTTACCCCCTATATCACTGTTTACACTATTCTCAAGGCCACCTTCACCACCCTGAAAAATAAGGGCATCTCCTGGCGGGGCAGTCGTTATCCTCTCGATGAGTTGCGCCGGAAGAATCGTTCTCTTTTGTAAACCGGTATGGTTGTGACAGGCGGCGCGGGAGGCTGGATTAAGATCGGATTATGATTCAGGTGTTTTCAGACGCGGTTGGGTGGGCATTGTAAATTTCCGAACTGGGAACGATGAATTGGGTTTTGCAGACCAGACCGGTTGTCCTGCACACATGGTCGGCATAGCCGGCGCCCGCCTCGGCAAATATGTTGTAGGCGGCAGTGGCCCCGGCCTCTTCCAGTTCCAGTCGATGATCCTCGAAGCGGGCCGAGGCGGTGACCGGGCCTTGAAAGCCGGTTGATTGAATCTCCTGCAGGGCCAGTATGTTGGCCTGATGGTTGGTAAAGGCCAGCATGATGATCTTAATCTTCTCCAGATCAATCCGGCGCCAGAAATCATAATCCGTGGCATCCCCCCATATGATCCGGCGTCCCTCCTGGTGATGTTTTTTGACGATTTCCAGGTTATGATCGACAGCAAGCACTTTGTCACCCTGACGTTCCCTGGTAACTTCATAGGCCATGGTTCCGAAGGGGCCCATGCCAAAGATGAGGATCTCTGCTGTTTGCAGATCAATCCGGGAATCATCCCGGTGCCGGGTTTTGGTCTCGAAACGGCGGAGCAGGGGGGCAAAACGATCATAGAGAGCATTGGCCTTGCTGTTCAGTGGCGCGGAAAGCAGAAAGGAAAACGTGAGCGTCAGGGCGATGATGATGACCCAGTCAGGGGGGAGCCAGCCATTTTTGGCAGCGATGGCCGTGACCAGCAGGCCGAATTCAGAATAATTGGAGAGGGCAAGAGTTGTCAGAAGGCTGGTCCTGGCGCGAAGACGGAAGCGGGTCAGAACGAGAAAGTACAAGGAAGATTTGACTGCCAGCACCAAGACAAGTCCCATGGCGATGAGTGCGTGGTTGATGGTGGGGGTGCCGCTCAGGCCGATCTGAAAGAAAAAGCAGACCAGGAAAAGGTCTTTGAAGCTGTAGAGGGAAGCGGCCAGTTCGGTTGAGCGCGGATGGGAACCGATCACCATGCCAATG
>JANMTN010000047.1:0-1589 GCA_031390685.1 Desulfobulbaceae bacterium | reverse complement strand
AAACAGCCAATCTTTTCCGGCTGTTTCCTTGAGTGGCGTCTGGCCATATAACCGACCAAAAATCCCGCAATAAAGTTAAGATGAGCTGCCATGCATAAGACACAGTTTGTAGATCACCTCAAAGAGGGCGACAGGCTGGATGGTTTTTTTCTGGTCAAGACGGCCCGTCTGGCCGAGACCAGGGTCGGCAAACCCTATCTGATCCTTGAAGTTGCGGATAAAACCGGTGAGATCGGCGGGCCGATCTGGGATCAGGTCGAGAAGCTGCAGGGAGTGTGTCAGGTTGGTCAATTTGTTCATCTGAGTGGGCAGGTTTCATTGTATCAGAACAAGTTACAGCTCAAGATCGATGCTGCCCGTGCGGTCGATCGCAATGAAGTCGATCTTGCTGATTTTGTGCTGATCTGTGATCAGGACAGGGAGGCGCTGGCCACGGACCTGCAGGCCCTTGTCGCCTCGGTGAAAAATTCTTTCCTGAAAAAACTGTTGCAGTTTTTTTTCAAGAAAGAACCCCTGTGGCAGCGTTTTCAGGACGCTCCGGCAGCGAAAGGGATCCATCACGCCTATGTGGGTGGCCTGCTGGAGCATTCTCTCTCTGTGGCCCGGATTGCCGATAATCTGGCCGCCCATTATTCCGGGGTGGATCGTTCCCTGCTCCTGGCCGGGGCTCTGCTCCATGATATCGGCAAGGTGGAAGAGTTGACGATGGAGGTGGCCGTGATTGATTATACAGCCCAGGGTCGCTTGAAGGGGCATCTGGTCATGGGCAGCGAGATGGTGGCTGAGGCGGCGACGCATATCAAGGACTTTCCGCCGGAACTCCTCACCCAGTTGCAACACCTGATCCTCAGTCATCATGGCCGTCAGGAGTTCGGTTCGCCCACCGTGCCCATGACCGTTGAGGCCTTTCTCCTCAGCTTTGTTGATGACCTCGATGCCAAGATGAACCTGATGGAGCAGTTGCGCAAGAAGATGAAGGAGCCGGGCCTGCAGTGGACCGAGTATCAGCGCCCGTTGGAGCGATATCTGTATCTTGGCCCTTTCGAGGCGCGGGAAACAGAAACGGCTGAGCATGTGGATGACCAGCCGGCAGCGCCTTTGCCATCGCGCCAGCAGACGCTTTTTTAGAAATGGGTACGCGGCAACGACAATTAACGCCTTCTTTTTCCAGCCTTTTTGGTCAGGAAAAGGCCACATTCCTGCTGGGTCGGGCCCTGGCGTCCGGAAAGTTGGCCCATGCCTATCTGTTCCGGGGGCCGGACGGGGTGGGAAAACAGCTCTTTGCCAGAAGTCTGGCTGCGGCAGTGAACTGCCGACAACGGCAAGGAATGGATGCCTGCGGTCATTGCCCATCCTGCCGGAAATACAGCTCGGAGAATCACCCTGATTTTATGGTGATCAGCCCGGAAAAAGGGGTGATCAAGATCGATCGCATCCGGGAGATGATTCAGGCGCTTTCCTATCCGCCTTATGAATCTTCTGTCCGGGTGGTGCTGCTGGAGGATATCCATACCATGCGGGCGGAGGCGGCAAACAGTCTGCTGAAGACCCTGGAAGAGCCGCCGGACAATAATCTGCTTATCCTGACG
>JANMTN010000037.1:0-5574 GCA_031390685.1 Desulfobulbaceae bacterium | reverse complement strand
AGGATCCTGCAGACCAGCCCGGGCCCGCCGTACCGCATTGGCAACCGCTTTGATGGCGTCTTCTTGACCAATTACCCTGGCCGCGAGCGCTGATTCAACGTGTACCAGTTTGTCTTTCTCGCCTTCCAGGAGTTTATCTACTGGGATGCCGGTCCATTTTGCAACCACTGCGGCAATATCTTCAGCCCCCACCTCCTCTTTCAGCATCTGACTTTTTTCCTGGATCAGTTGCAGCTTGGTGTTGGCTTCTTCAAGATCTTTCTGCAGTTTAATAATTCTTCCATAGCGGATTTCCGCGACCTTGCTCAGGTCTCCAATCCGCTCCGCGCGCTGCTCCTCCATGTGCGCCTCATCAATACTCGCCTTGATCTGGCGAATACTTTGAATAACATCACGCTCCGTGGTCCACTGCCCTTTCAGACCATTTAAAGAATCATTCAACTCACCAAGTTTTTTTCTCAGTTCCACAAGGCGTTCTTTCGATGCTGGATCTTTTTCCTTTTTCAGGGCCTCCTGCTCTATCTCCATCTTTATTTTCTTCCGTTCCAGCTCATCAATTTCTGTAGGCATGGAGTCAATCTCAATACGCAAAGAGGATGCCGCCTCATCAATGAGATCAATGGCCTTGTCAGGGAGAAAACGATCGGTGATATAGCGATTCGACAGAATGACGGCGGCAACCGTCGCCGCATCCTGAATCCGGACGCCATGATGCACTTCGTATTTTTCTTTGATGCCGCGCAATATGGCAATGGTATCTTCCTCGCTGGGTTCCTGCACCAGAACCGGCTGGAATCTTCGTTCCAGGGCGGCGTCCTTCTCAATATACTTCCTGTATTCATCAAGGGTCGTAGCGCCGACACAGTGCAGTTCTCCACGAGCCAGAGCGGGCTTGAGCATATTGGAGGCATCCATGGAACCTTCAGCAGCTCCTGCCCCCACCAGGGTATGAATTTCATCAATGAAGAGAATGATCTCCCCTGCTCGCGTTTCAACTTCTTTGAGCACTGCCTTCAGCCTGTCCTCGAACTCGCCACGATATTTAGCCCCGGCGATCAGTGAGCCAAGATCAAGGGAAACAACCTGCTTCCCTTGCAGGGTTGCCGGGATATCACCATTGACAATACGCTGGGCCAGGCCTTCAGCGATGGCTGTTTTACCAACCCCTGGTTCACCAATCAGAATGGGGTTATTTTTTGTTCGCCGCGACAAGACCTGAATCACTCGCCGTATCTCCTCGTCCCGGCCAATGACTGGATCCAGTTTCCCCTTTCTGGCAAGATCGGTCAGGTTTCGTGCATATTTCTCCAGGGCCTGATATTTTTCTTCAGGATACTGGTCGGTAACCCGCTGATTGCCGCGAATGGTAGCGAGGGCCGTCAGGAAATTTTTCTCATCAACGCCCTTACTGCGCAACATTTTGGAAGTCTCTGACTTACTATCTTTGATAATGGTGAGAAAGAGGTGTTCCTGGCTGACAAATTCATCCTGCATCTGGCTGGCAGTGGTGAATGCCTTGTCGAGGAGCTGTTTTAGCTCTCCAGACATATAAGCCTGACCAGCGCCACTGCCCGAGACCTGTGGAATCTTTTCCAGTATCTTGTTCAGCTCCATCAGGATAATGGCAGGATCAACCCCCATTTTCTGGAGTACCGGCACCACAACCCCCTCAGGTTGCTCAAGAATGGCTCTGGCCAGATGTGCGGACTGAATCTCCTGGTGAGATTTATTCTGAGCGAGTTGCTGGGCCGCCTGGATCCCTTCCTGGGACTTTATGGTAAATTTATCAAACTGCATGAAACTCTCCTCCTTAATCTGGTCTTGAAGGTTAGGAGCCGTTACGAAACAACCATTACATTTCTGACCATTTCGTTACGGCTTCTTATGCCGTTTTTGCCACAACGGTTAAGCGGAAAAATGAGAGGAACTTGATCCTTTGCTCGAGTCTTTTTGTTTGCAGTTAAAAGTAAGAGTAAGCCCATGACGTGTCAAATTTTTGACCATGGAAATTTGAACGTGACAATAGAAATAAAAAAGAGAGGAAAAAATAAGAGGGCGAGCCTCACGAAAATGAGGCTCGCCGGAGAAATAAAACTATGACAATCAATTACATCCGCCAGAACCGCAAGAACCAGAACTACATCCGCCACCGCCACCACTAATCGGATTGCTGGAGGTAATACCAAACCCGGAACGTGGACCAGCGTCAACATAATCGACACTGACGGTACCGCACGTATTCAAGAGACCTTCCTCTATGAGAAACTTCAAACCACCATTTTCAAAAATTTTATCATTACTTTTTGGCTCATCCAGAGCCAACCCCAACGAGGGGCCTGCTCAACCACCTTGCATCAAGGCAATACGCAAGGCAGAATCGATACTATTTTGCTCCAGATATTCAGTAAGTTTTTTTACTGCTTGGTCAGTAACGGTAAATTCAGACATACAACTCCTCCTGTAATCTATGGTTAATTAAAAAATATTGTATTTTCAGTTAGTAGTATATTATGTATTTTCCAGCTACTGAAAGGACACATTGCTCTTCCAATCATACATAAACATGTTACTATCTATTTTAAGTAGCAAATCTTGAGAAGTCAATCCACATTATGCAGGTAACAACATTGAGTACAAGCGACATTATAACTTTCTCTTTCCGACCACTTCTAAGATAAGTGTATTTCCAGCAAATTAAATCTATTACCAGACTGATATCAAAAAATACTACGGCCTACTAATATGAAAAAAATTGTAATCTCCACTGGTGGCGGAGACGCTCCAGGGCTGAACGCAGTTATCTATGCTGTTGTTCATTCATGCTATCGTCGCGGCTGGGAGGTGTATGGCAGTCGCAGTGGTTACAAAGGTTTGTTAGACCTCGAAGAGCTCATACGCCTAACCATCGAGGACGTTGAAGAGATTTATGCCACTGGTGGCACTATCCTGGGCTCGACAAACAAAGGGAACCCTTTTTCCACACCAGTTGAAAATCTGGCAGGCGAAATCCAGATTGTTGATGTTTCAGACAAGATCATGAACAATTTTCAAAGAATGGGTTTTGACTGCCATATCGCCATTGGCGGAGACGGAAGTCTCGAGATCGCCCATCGTTTCTCCCTGAAAGGGATGCCGGTTATCGGTGTTCCCAAAACCATTGACAATGATCTTGAGGCAACAGACAGGACTTTCGGCTTTGACACGGCAGTGTCAACGGCAACAGAGGCCTTGGACAAACTCCATTCAACGGCAAAATCGCACGATCGGGTCATGGTGGTTGAAGTCATGGGGCGTGATTCCGGCTGGATAGCGCTTTATTCGGGAATTTCCGGGGGAGCGGATGTTATCCTGATGCCCGAGATACCCTTTGACATGGACGAAGTCTGTAAAAAAATAACAGACAATGAACTGCACGGCAAGGATTACTCCATCGTGGTTGTTGCTGAAGGTGCCAGCGTCAAGGGTGGAACAGTAATAAACAAAGGCGCGGGCGAACTGGGAAGAGCAGAGCTTGTGCTGGGTGGGGTCGGTGAATGGGTGGCTTCTGAGATCCGGAAACGAATTAACAAAGACACGCGGTCTCTTGTCCTTGGGCACCTGCAGCGCGGCGGCTCTCCTACGACCTTTGATCGCTTGCTGGCTTTACGTTTTGGCGCCGCTGCCGTACGCCTGGTTGAGAAGGGTATCTTTGGTCACATGGTGGCCCTGTCTGCTTCATCCATGGTTCCAGTCCCTCTGATTGACGCTATCAGGTCTCGAAAAAAAGTAAACCTGAACAGTGACAAAGTTTTGACCGCAAGAGAAATAGGTATCTGCTTGGGGGATTGTTCAGATTGAAGGGTCATCAAGGTCACAGGAGAGAATACTAAACGCATAAATGACGGGAAATAAATTTAAAGAGATCTATACCCTGCTCTCTCAGCATTTTGGCCCACAGGGCTGGTGGCCTGGGGATTCGCCGCTTGAAATCATGGTCGGAGCGGTGCTCACCCAGAATACCAACTGGGAAAATGTACGTAAGGCCATTGCTAATCTGAAAGAGGCGGAAATACTCTCTCTTGCAGCACTTTCAGCCTTACCTGTTGATGAACTTGCTCAATTTATCAAACCGTCTGGTTATTTTAACATCAAAGCAAAACGGCTGAAAAATCTTCTGCAGATGATCACCACGCGCTACCAAGGAAAATTGGAACTTTTATTCGCTGAAGACCTGCCTGCCGGACGGGAGGCCTTGCTCTCCGTGAACGGGATTGGGCCGGAGACTGCGGATTCCATCCTGCTCTATGCGGCCAATCATCCGATCTTTGTAGTGGACACCTATACCCATCGCATCTTTTCCCGGCACCTTCTGGTGGCCGAAGAGAGTGACTATCACTCGCTCCAGGAGGCGTTTCATGACACGCTACCAGCCCACTCAGCTCTTTACAATGAGTATCACGCCTTGATTGTAGCCCTGGGAAAAAGCTATTGCCGAAAAAATAATCCACGATGTACGCAATGCCCGTTGCAGGGAGTCTGAAATACCCTCTGCCACCCGCCAACCGTCTTATTCTTTTTTTTCAACGGGCAGCCCCTGCAAGCGAAGAAACTGCCGACAGATACGACGAATGATGCTGGAATCCTTAGAGCTCAGCTGCATCCTGCCCAAAAACTGACGAATATTGTTCATATAATAGTCATGACTGTTGTCCTGCAGAAAATCTATAGATGACAGGGTCTCTTCCAGATAACGATACATCCCTTCAAGCTCAAAGGTCGTGGCAAGGCAGGGAGAGGGAGCCACATCCTTCCGGCAATGCACAACTCCATGATACAGCTCATAACAGTGGATGGCCACGGCCTGGGCCAGATTCAGCGAAGAAAAATCAGCCGTCAAGATGGAAGAGGTCAAGTGGCAGTACTTCAGATCGTCATTAGTGAGGCCCCGATCTTCCGGACCAAAGAGAAAAGCGATTTCGTTGTCAGGCAACAGGGGCAGAATCTCACTGACAACATCCCGAGGGTTCTTTCCCGGAATACGCTGGCGGCCTCGCCGGGCAGTGGCGCCCACAACCCGGGAAAAAGGGGCAAGAGCTGTTTCGAGGCTGTGGTGAAATTCCATATTTTCAAGAAGATGCGCGGCCTTGTGGGTCGCCATCATGGCCATACGTTCACGATCAGGAGGCACGCTGCCAACAACGATCAGACGACTGACGCCCATATTCCAGGCTATTCTGGCCGCCGCCCCTATATTTTCCGGGAATTTCGGTTCCATGAGGACAATGGCAACATGATTAAGAAGGGTGGAATCAATGGTCATGAAAAGTGAGAAAAAGAAAAGAGAAAAGAACAGGACGGGGGAATGGGGGACAAAAGACAGACAAAGACATACCGCCTTTAGCCAATACCCTGCAGCTTAGGAACCGTTACGCAATAACCAGCCATTTCAAACCATTTCGTTACAGCTCCCTATGCCGTTTTTTGCCATTCAGATGACGATATTATTTTTTCCAACGGCTTAAGCAGCCGCATCATCATGAGAGATCCTGCTGATCTTTTCATATTCTTCCACCTGCTGGTTCGTACTGGTTGGCA
>JANMTN010000367.1:0-13688 GCA_031390685.1 Desulfobulbaceae bacterium | reverse complement strand
CTCAGCCCTTTGGAGCTTGAGAAAAAAGTAGGCCGGCAGATGTGTGAAGGGCTTGGTTTTGGTTATCGGGCCTTGCACGCGACCTTGCATGAGATAGAATCGGCGCGTGAGACCGTCAAATACGCAAAAGAATCGTTGGTGCGGTCAAATTTACGTCTTGTGGTCTCGGTTGCCAAGAAATTCTTCAATCGTGGGCTGCAGTTTCCTGATCTTATTCAAGAGGGAAATATCGGTCTGATGAAGGCCGTTGAGAAATTTGATTACCACCGGGGGTACAAGTTCAGCACCTATGCCACCTGGTGGATTCGTCAGGCGATTACCCGCGGCATCGCGGACCAAGGGCGGACTATCCGTCTGCCGGTACACATGATTGAGACGATCAATCGCTTGTTTCGCGTGACCAGGGATTTTATCCGCATTGAAAACAGGGAGCCAAGCCCTGAGGAGATGGCGGAACAGCTTGGCGTTGATGTTGCAAAAATTAAGGCAGCACTGAAAACAGCCAAAGATGCCATTTCCCTGGATACGCCGGTGGGAGCCGATGAAGAGTCATATCTTTCTGATTTTATTGAAGATTGTGGCAGTATTGGTCCCGATCAATCCTCCATGGTGGATTCTCTTAAAGCATGTCTCTGTCGGGTGATGTCGTCTCTTTCCCCGCGCGAGGCCAAGGTCCTGCAGATGCGATACGGTATTGACGTGAGTTGTGATCATACCCTGGAAGAGGTGGGGAAATGTTTTGCGGTTACCAGAGAGAGGATTCGTCAGATTGAGGCCCAGGCAATACAAAAATTGAAACATCCTTCGCGCCTGGATGAGTTACGAGTTTTTATGACCGATTAACAGGCGGTCATCTGTCTCTGGGAATGTTATTATTCCTTATTTTTCCAGTTTTTACCAAGAAATTTGAGCCTTTTTTCACTGTAACAAGGGGTGAGTATGGCCGATATCCTTGATTGGGTGAGCTTGAGCCTGGTTCCAGGGTTGGGGGTGACAGGATTGAGGCGTCTTGTGGACTGCTTTGATGGCCCCGAAGGGGTACTGCTGGCCTCGGCCAAAGAGCGATCAAAGGTTGCCGGGATTCGGGCGGAAGCCCTTCTGGGCTTGTCAGATGGAGAAGAGGTACGGAACAGGGGTGAAAAACAGATGGAGCAGCTTGCCGACCTTGGAGCGCAAGCCATCTGTCTTGAGGATCATACCTATCCGGCCTTGCTGCGTCAGACGAATTCCCCCCCTCCGGTTCTCTATGTCATGGGCAGGATTGAGCTTCTTGGAACATGTTGTGTGGCGATTGTCGGTTCGCGGGCGGCAACCAGTTATGGCCGTCGGATTGCCTCTACCTTGGCCCGAGATCTGGCGGCCCGGGGAGTAACTGTGGTCTCTGGTCTGGCACTCGGGATTGATGCAGAGGCCCATGCGGGAGCGCTGTCAGCCCCCGGAGCCACCATTGCGGTACTGGGTTGTGGACTGGATGTGATCTATCCTCAGCAGAATTGCCGATTGTATGAACAGATACAGGGCTCAGGTCTTCTGGTGACTGAATATCCCATGGGAACCACCCCGGAAGGCTTTCGTTTTCCGGCTCGAAATCGTATTATTGCCGGAATGAGTTATGGGGTGGTAGTGGTTGAGGCAGCCAGAAAGTCCGGCTCTCTTATTACAGCGGAGCTTGCTCTCGATGAAGGGAGGGATGTCTTTGCAGTGCCCGGGCAGGTTGATTCTTTTAAAAGTGCTGGGGCGCACTGGCTGTTGCAGCAAGGAGCCAAGTTGGTCATCTCAGCCGAGGATATTCTTGAAGAACTTCTTCTTTGCCCAGAGTTGCAAGTCGTGAATAAAGGAGAAGCGGGGGTGGAGCGTAAATCAGCAAGTCTTGATCCCGCGCCCTTGGCCTTGCTCGAAAAGATTGAGCCGTATGCCATGAAACGTGATGCGCTCATTGCGGGGTCTGGTTTGAGTCCAGGCCGAGTGGCCGAGTACCTGCTCCTTCTAGAGATAGAGGGTTTGGTGGAGATGCTGCCAGGTGATGAGGTCCGTCGGGTTGTCAGGGAGAGGAAAGAGTGAAGAGAGAATACCCAGAAGAAGCAGGTATGCAGAAAATTCAATTTGCGCCATCCATATTGTCAGCTGATTTTTCCCGTCTGGGAGACGAGGTCCGCGCCGTTGATCAGGCTGGGGCTGAGGTGATCCATGTGGATGTCATGGATGGTCATTTTGTCCCCAATATCACCATCGGTCCACTGGTAGTCAAGGCAGTGCGCCAGGTAACGGCCAGGGTTGTTGATGTGCATTTGATGATCGAGAATGCGGATCGTTATCTCGAGTTGTTTGCAGAGGCAGGTGCCGACTGGATTACTGTGCATGTGGAGGCTTGTCCTCATCTGCATCGGACCGTGTCTCGTATCCGGGAGCTGGGAAAGAAGGCGGGTGTGGTTTTAAATCCTGCCACATCCTTGGAATCGCTTGATTTTATCCTCGAAGAGGTGGATCTGGTGATGCTCATGAGTGTGAATCCCGGGTTTGGCGGGCAGTCTTTTATCCGGTCAACCCTGCGCAAGATAAGTAGGTTGAAAAAACGTATTGACGATTTGGGTCTTGCGGTTGGTATCGAGATTGATGGCGGGATCAGTCCGGCGACTATCGGTGAAGTGGCTGAAGCTGGCGCTAATATCTTCGTTGCTGGTTCAGCGATCTATGGTCGAGCCGATTACCACGCAGTGATCAAAGAAATGCGGGAGCTGGCCGAGGCAGGCAGTAAAAGAAGAACAAGAGAGGAAAACAACCTCGATTAGGCGGCTGGTACAATATCCCCCTGTTTTGAAGGTGAGCGATGGATAGATGGCAGGCGTTGACAGATGTTCCCGTGTATCAGCATCTTGTGGGGCTGGCACAACAACCCTTTGATCTTGCGTCCCCTGAGGCCTTGAACTCCGCTAGAATACGACGATATTTCTGTTCTGTGGCAGGGATTGATCTGCTTTATGCTACGCAACGGGTGGATGATGTGATTCTGGCAGGACTTCAGGAACTGGCCAGTCAGTGCAAACTGGTAGAGCAGTTTCGGCAGATGCGCAGAGGCGTGGTCATGAATTGTATTCACGGCTTTTCCTCTGAGGAACGTCAGGTTCTGCACACCGCCTGTCGAGATCTGTTTGGCGAGAATTCGGTAGAGCCAATCGTGACCGGGCAGGCCAGAAGAGAAATTGCCCGGCTGAAATCCTTCCTCGATGATCTGGACAATGGCACCCTGGCGAACGCGCAAGGGCATCCCTTTGACACTATGATCCATGTGGGCATAGGTGGTTCCGATCTTGGTCCGCGTTCAGTGTATGAGTCCTTACGTGCTTATGGGAGGCCAGGTCGGCAGGTCTTTTTTGTTTCCAATGTTGATCCTGATGATGCGGCGGCTGTCTTGCGCCGGGTCAATCTGGCCACAACCCTTGTCAATGTGGTGTCCAAAAGCGGCACCACTCTCGAGACCTTGACCAATGAGATTCTGATCAGAAGGGCCTATGAAGCACAGGGGCTTGATCCGGCCCGACACTGTATCGCGGTGACCGGTGTGGGAAGTCCCATGGACAACCCGGCCAAGTATCTCCGTTCTTTTTATATGTTCGACTCTATCGGCGGCAGGTACAGTTCAACCTCAATGGTTGGAGTGGTTATGCTTGGTTTTGCCCTGGGATTTGAGCTGGTGCTGGAGTTCCTTGCAGGCGCTTCCTCAATGGATGAAGCAGCGGAGGAGCCAGAACTGCGGCAGAATCTACCTCTCCTGCTGGCGATGCTTGGGGTCTGGAATCATACCTTTCTCGGGGCTCCGACTGTAGCTGTCCTTTCTTACAGTCAGGCCCTGCATAGATTTGCCGCCCATCTTCAGCAATGCGATATGGAATCCAATGGCAAGTCGGTATCGCGATATGGGGAGTTGGTGCATTTCAAGACGGGTCCGGTTCTCTGGGGTGAGCCAGGGACGAACGGACAGCATGCATTTTATCAGTTGCTGCATCAGGGCACGGAGATTGTTCCGGTTGAGTTCATTGGCTTCCGCCATAGTCAGTACGAGGAAGATATTGAAATTGAAGGAAGTACCTCGCAGCAGAAACTGGTGGCCAATCTCCTGGCCCAGTCTCTGGCAATGGCCATGGGGCAGGAGAACGAGAATCCCAACAAGAGATTTCCGGGGAATCGTCCCAGTGTGATGCTGCTTGCCGACAGGTTGACTCCAAGGATCATGGGGGCCCTCTTGGCGCTGTATGAGGCCAAGATCGTTTTTCAGGGATTCTGCTGGAATATCAACTCGTTTGATCAGGAAGGAGTGCAGCTGGGGAAGGTGCTTGCAAGTCGATTACTTGCCCTCATGCAGGAGGGACGGAAGGACGGTGGCAGTGATTCCTCTGCAGAAATGGCCTTGATTCGAATATCAAGAATGAAGGGTTAAATAGATTTTTCTTGAAAATTTTATTTAACTATATGATTTTTATATGTAGAAATTGTATAAAAAATATTTTCCGTGTAAGGAATTTCAGGTAATACTTTCAAAAAGATTTGCATATGATATGTTTTACGTGCAAATGTCAATTTTCTCCAAAAGGTTTTCTGCTGTTATTTGAAATCCTCAATTCGAAAAATTATTGAGTAAAGAAATATCAACCAAGGACCCTTGGTTGATACTATGCCAGGATCAATGAGCAAATTGAGTGCCCCTATCTGACGGACTTTATGGCGTTGGGAAGCATGAAGGTTTTTTTGGCTGTTAAGTTTGGATTCTAATCTGGCGACAATAGTTTCACGTGAAACATTTAAGGCAAGAGAGAATTAGCAGGAATGACCGTTGGCATTTAATGGTAAAAAATTGAAAAATTCGTACGTTGATTATGAAAAATTCAACACCGGCAAGGTCAGTTGTCGTACTTTTCTTCCCTGATCTCTGGTATGAATTTAGGATAAGCCTATTAATCTCTCCCTGCTTGTACGATCAGGTTGTAATTCTATCACGTTGGGTTTAATGTAGCGAGTACATTTGCTCTGTGTCTCAATGGATGTGAAAACGTGGCTGGACGCATCTGGTTGTTATGCTCCCTTTGGGCGCTCGTCTTGTAACTCCTCTGTGAAGCCTGGCTTTTTGATCGATGTTTTTCATAAACGCAACAAGTTGTTTCTGCTTTTTTTGCAAGCGAATCGAGGCCCGTTGCCAGTAGAGGAAGAAAGACCGGTTGTATGGTATGCAGAATGATGCTATCGTGCTAATTTTATATGTAGGGCGGTGTCTCCACTGGAGGTAAAGTTGCGCAGGCCTCTGTTTTTTGGGATTTCTTACAGTGTATTATGTTTAAAAAGCATCACAGCGTTAGCAGAAGTTCATGATCACAGGAGGCCATGCTGGCCTCGGAGGAAAAATGAAACAAAAAAACAAGGCTAAAATAATTGCGATCGCCAATCAAAAAGGAGGGGTAGGGAAAACTACCTCGGCGGTAAATTTAGCGGCGGCATTGGCCAAAAGAAAAAAAAGGGTACTTCTTGTTGATTCTGACCCCCAAGGAAACGCCTCGAGCGGCCTAGGGGTTCATGCAAGGTCTCCTGAACAGCACCTCTATCACAGCTATACCGGAGGAGTCCCTCTGTCAGACATCCTTGTAAAGACAAAGGTAAACAATCTCTCTCTTGCCCCTTCAAATATTGATCTTGTGGCTGCCGAGATAGAGCTTATTCCCATGGAGAAGAGGGAGTTCAATTTACAAAAACTGCTCAAGACCGTCAGTGATGATTTTGACTACATCTTGATTGACTGCCCTCCATCGCTTGGCTTGCTCACCGTTAATGGCCTGACCGCAGCACATTCAGTGCTCATTCCATTACAATGCGAATACTATGCCCTCGAGGGCCTTGATCAACTGGTTAAAACCATTCGCTCTGTTAAAAAAGTCTTCAATGAAGAGCTTTATATTGAAGGTCTTTTACTTACTATGTACGATAAACGCAATAAGCTGACTTATCAGGTCGCAGACGAGGTTGCTAAACACTTTGGCAACCAGGTTTTCAAGACAGTAATTCCTCGAAACGTCCGGCTCAGTGAATGTCCAAGTCATGGTCAAACTATTCTCGAATACGATATTCGCTCAAGTGGAGCAACGGCTTATATGGACCTGGCCAATGAATTTCTTAAACAGCAGAGGTCGTAATTATGTCAGTAAAGAAAACCGGTTTAGGACAGGGTGTCGGACTCCTTTTTGCAAATGATGAGGGTGAAAAATATTTTGAGTGCGATATAGAAAAAATCGTCCCCAATAAACACCAGCCAAGACGTTATTTTGCCGAGGAAGGACTGGACGAACTCACGCAATCAATCACAGAACATGGGGTCATCCAGCCTCTTATAGTAGTCACGCAACCAGATGGCTCATATCAGCTTATTGCTGGTGAACGTAGACTGAGGGCATCGCAACGGGCAGGGTTGAAAAAGGTTCCGGTTGTCATCCGTACCGTTGATAACGATGACTCTCTGTTGGAGCTGGCTCTTATTGAAAACATTCAACGAAAAGACCTGAATGTTATTGAAGAAGCGGAGGCTTATAACAAACTCATCGAAAAATTTAATTACACCCAGGAGCAAGCAGCGCAAAGGGTTGGGAAAAAACGCTCAACAATAACCAATATATTGAGATTGCTTCAACTTCCCCCGTATATTAAAAATGACTTGGAACAAGGAAGTCTAACCGAGGGGCACGCCAGAGTTCTCTTACGGATTCTCGACAGCCCCTCAGAACTACAAGAGCTGAGGAATCAAATCATTCAAAAAAATCTCTCGGTACGCCAAACAGAGAAGAGCATCCGCAAAACAACAGGAACCGGAAAACCATCAATAACAGCTAAACAAGGAAATAATCTTGTTGAAATCCCTCAATCCTACTGCACAGCCTTGGCAAATAAACTCACCAACGTCCTGCAGTCAAAAGTGGTCATTTCTCAAAGTGGAAGCCGCGGCAAGATTGAAATTGACTATTATTCACTAGATGATCTGGAAAGGGTCATCGATTTAATTATTTCAAAGCAAATAACTATTTGAAAAAATAAAGAATAATGGCTATATTGCAACTTACTACCATACCAATAGGTACCGCAACGCCAAATATAGACGACTAGATCCTCACTATCCTGAAATCTCCGTTAAACATGGATGCCAAACGATACGGGTACGTTGATTGAAGGCGAGGTGACAGGCCTGCAAATGGTGAGGGCTCTCTATGAAAATTCCTTTGAGGTGGGAGCTGTAAGGGTGGTGACTCAAATCACGATCGATGATAGAAGAGATAAGAAGAGAAGAATTTGAAGATCCAGTCTGTTATTAATAGATCAGAGTGCCCTGAATCAACCAGCCATGACTAAAAAAAATCTCAACATATTGTATCGTTTCATCCCTCTCACGTTTTTTCTCGTTCTTTTCATGATCGGAATTGCCACGAATGAACCACAAAGGGTTTTGGAGCAAGCTTGGAATATCTGCCTGGATTGTATCGGAATAGGTTAATCATTAATGGTCTCGCCAGAGATAAACCCTCTTCACCATTTTTTGCAACGCATTGAGTTGTAATAATCGTATGGAAACTTTCAGAAAACTTCTACAACTCACTTTTACCTTGATCACCAATGGATATATCCTCTTTCCTTGGACTAAAAATATATATCAGGGTCCATTAAAAACAATCTGTTCACCAGGTTTAAATTGTTACTCCTGTCCAGCATCAACCACGTACTGCCCCCTTGGTGCCATTCAACAGTTGTTGCTGGGAGTCCGTTTCTCGATTGAAACAGGTTCCTATTATTTTGGCTCATATGTCTTTGGAAGTATTGGTATAATAGCAGCCCTCACAGGAAGATTCACTTGCGGCTGGCTTTGTCCCTTCGGTCTTTTGCAGGAGCTGCTCTATAAAATTCCTACCTGGAGAAAATTTCAAGTACCACAAGTTTTAAGATATATTAAGTATTTCATGTTAGTTTTTTTTGTTATCCTCTTCCCGCTGATACTCACAGACCAATGGGGAGTGGGTAAACCTTGGTTCTGTAAATTTATCTGTCCTGCCGGCACGTTAGAAGCAGGGATTCCCTTGCTTCTGCTCCAACCAGATCTCAGGGCCACATTGGGATATCTTTTTTATAACAAACTTTTTTGGATGTTTTTGTTTCTCATCTGGAGTATTTTCTCCAGCCGTCCATTCTGCAAAACAACCTGCCCCTTGGGCGCTTTTTACGGAATATTTAATAAAATAAGCTTGTTCCAGCTCCATCTCAATAAACAGCATTGTACCGATTGTGGCGCCTGCCTGCAGGTATGCCCCATGGATATTCAATTTAATAAAAACGTGAATAGTGCCGAGTGCATTCTTTGTATGCGTTGCATGACAGAAGCCTGTAGATTTGAAGCCATCTCTCTGCAATGCGCAGGTCTGCCTCTCACGCTATCTCCCAAAAAAACAAGGATTCACAAGGTGGAGTAATGTTAGCAAAAATAAAACTTACAAGTTTACTAATAAACCTCCTTCTTCTCTTCGTTTGTACATCTTCTTTTGCGGAAATGAGAAGCACAAGTGGTGAAAAAGTTAATCTACGGACCGGACCAGGTGAAAACTATAGTATCAAGTGGGAGTATGGAAATGGCTTTCCTGTAAAAAAAGTCACTCAAAAAGGAAAATGGATCAAAATTCAAGATTTTGAGAATGACAGCGGGTGGATAAATGCCTCAATGCTGAATAAAGAACCCCATACAATTGTAAAAGTGAACAAGGGAAAAAATAAAAAAATAAACATACGTCGTGGGCCTGGAAGCAAATATGATATCGTCGGTCAGGCGTACTACGGCGTAGTTTTTAAAAAACAGAAACAAGAGAAAGGATGGGTCAAGGTAAAACACGAGTCAGGACTGGAGGGATGGATTGAGGCGCCATTGCTGTGGGGTTTTTAAATAAAAAAACATGATAAATCACTGTCGCACTTTCACAAATACAGGATAGACAAGAATGAAAGAAAGCATTGAACGGGCCAAGGTGCTCATCGAGTCTTTACCTTATATGCAGACGTTTCGTCATAAGACAGTGGTAATCAAGTATGGCGGTCATGCCATGGTTGATGAAAATCTGAAGAAGCAGTTTGCCCTCGATGTGATCCTGATGAAACATATCGGTATCAATCCGGTCATCGTTCATGGCGGCGGACCCCAGATCAACCTCCTGCTGGATCGTCTGCAGATCAAGCCCAGTTATGTCCAGGGGATGCGGGTGACTGATTGGGAGACGATGGACGTGGTGGAAATGGTTCTGGTGGGCAAGGTCAACAAGGAGATTGTCGGCAATATCAATCATTGCGGAGGCAGGGCAGTAGGTCTTTCCGGACGGGATGGCGATCTGGTGTGCGCCGAAAAGCTCCAGATCAGTAAGAAAGCTGATGCCGCGGCCATGGAAAACGCGCCCCCCGAACTCATTGATCTGGGAAGGGTGGGCCGGGTGACCCGCATCAACGCCGAGATTCTCAGGACCCTTGAGCGGGATGACTTTATTCCGGTGATCGCCCCGGTGGGTGTTGGTGCGGATGGAGCCGCTTTTAATATTAACGCCGATCTTGTGGCTGGGGCAATCGCGGCCGAATTGAAGGCGGCCAAGCTGATCCTGCTCACTGATGTGGCGGGAGTCAAGGATCGTCAAGGGGTGTTGATCCATTCCCTGCTCCGGGCGGAGATTGAGACCATGATTGATCAAGAGATTATTGTGGGCGGCATGATCCCTAAGGTGCGCTGTTGTGGGGAGGCGCTGGCGCATGGAGTTACCAAGGCCCATATCATTGATGGCCGCGTTGAGCATGCCATCCTGCTGGAGATGTTTACCCATGAGGGTGTCGGTACGGAGATTGTGTGATGGGAAGTGCAAATAAGGAGTTGGCGGCAAGGAGTGAACAGGTGTTCATAGGAACCTATACCCGGTATCCGGCGGCCATGGTCAAGGGTGCCGGTTGCCGATTGACCGATGCTGACGGCAAGGAATATCTTGATTTTCTGGCAGGTATTGCCGTCTGCGGCCTTGGCCATTGTCATCCGGCTGTAACTGCAGCCATCTGCAGGCAGGCCGGAGAGCTTACGCATGTGTCCAATCTCTATTATACCGAGCCGCAGACCGAGCTTGCCGAGCTGCTGACAGCCTACTCCTTTGCCGATCGGGTCTTTCTTGCCAACAGCGGGGCCGAGGCCAATGAGGCGGCCATCAAGTTGGCCCGGATCTGGGCTGGAGAAAACCGGTACGAAATTATTTCTCTGACGGGATCATTCCATGGTCGGACCCTGGCCACGGTTGCCGCTACTGGTCAGGTCAAATTTCAAAAAGGATTTGAACCCATGCCCGAGGGGTTTGCCCATGCCCCTTTTGACAATCTGGTTGTGCTTGAGGCCATGATCACCGATCAGACGTGCGCCATTCTCTGTGAGCCTCTGCAGGGAGAAGGCGGGGTGCGGCCCCTTGATCGCGAGTATTTGCAAGGCCTGCGGCGTCTCTGTGATAAATATAACTTACTGCTGATTTTTGATGAGATCCAGACAGGTATGGGGCGTACTGGAACCCTGTTTGCCTATGAGCAACTGGGAATAGTGCCGGATATTATGACCCTCGCCAAGGCCTTGGGCAACGGCCTGCCCATTGGGGCCATGGTAACTACAAAAAGAATAGCTGCCGCCTTTACCCCGGGCAGCCATGCCTCCACTTTTGGCGGCAATCCGGTAGCCTCGGCTGCGGCGGTGGCCACCATGAAGGTGATGCTTGCCGATGGTTTTCTGGCCGAGGTGCACGCAAAGGGGCAATATCTCCAGGAGCAGTTACAGGGCTTGGCTGCCCGTTTTCCAGCTCTGGCGACCGAGGTTCGTGGTCTTGGGCTCATTCAAGGTCTGGTGCTGACTGAGGCGGGGGTAGAGAAAGGCGGGGCTATTGTCACCAGGATGTTTGAAAAGGGCTGTCTGATCAATTTTGCCGGCAATGTGGCCTTGCGTTTTTTGCCGCCGCTGATTGTCAGTCGGGAGGAGATCGACCAGATGATTCAACTCCTGGCAGAGGTTTTTGGGGAGATATAAGAGCTCAATCTGCTGAGAGTGGGAAATTTCTTTGCAAATCATCTTTTTTTTTGTAAATATTGTCTTTTCCCCAGATAAATAAGCATTGGGCTTCGGGGTAGAGCAAATTAGGCAGGAAACTATTTTTCTGCCTGGCACAGAGACGGATCTCCATGTTAAGGCATCTGCGGTCATTACAGGATTGTACAAAGGAAGAACTGGGCTATTTTATTGAACGGGCCCTGGAGCTGAAAAAAGAACGTCAGGCCGGTTTGCAGCATCGTCAGCTGGCCGGAAAGACCATTGGCCTTATCTTTGAGAAACCGTCCACCAGGACCAGGGTTTCTTTTGAAGCCGCCATGAATGGTCTGGGCGGGCAGGTGATCTTTCTCTCTGGCCGGGATACCCAGCTTGCCCGCTCTGAGCCCCTGAAAGATATGGCCCGCGTCATGGCCCGTTATGTTGATGGCATGGTGGTGCGGACCTTCGGCCAGGATGTGGTGGACGAGCTCGCGCGCTATTCATCTGTGCCGGTGATCAACGCCCTGACCGACCTGCATCATCCCTGTCAGATCCTCAGTGACATCATGACCGTGATTGAGAAGCAAGGCCCTATTGAGAATCTCAAGATTGCCTGGGTGGGAGATGGCAACAATGTGGCTAATTCCTGGATCCAGGCCGCCGAACTTCTTGGTTTCGAACTGATTCTTGCCTGCCCTGCGGGCTATGGTCCTGATCCCGAGATCCTGCAAAAGGGGCGCCGCAATGCGCTGAAACCCATTGTCCTGGTTCACAGTCCCGAACAGGCCGTGGCCGAGGCCGATGCCATCAATGTCGATGTCTGGACTTCCATGGGTCAGGAGGGAGAAGAGGACGCGCGTCTGGCGGCGTTCCGTGGCTATCAGATCAATGAGGCTCTTCTGGCCAAGGCCCCGGCCCATGCCATTGTCCTCCATTGTCTGCCGGCGCACCGTGGCGAAGAGATAACGGAGGAGGTACTGGAGTCAGAGCGTTGCGTGGCTTTTGACCAGGCAGAAAACAAGATGCATATGCATAAGGCGATTCTTGAGAAATTGATCGGAGGATGAAGATGGCGGATGTGAAGAAGATTGTGCTGGCATACTCCGGCGGGCTTGATACCTCAGTGATATTGAAGTGGCTGTCCGAGGAGTATCAGTGTCCTATCGTGGCCTATGCCGCGGACGTGGGTCAGGAAGAAGACTGGGATGCGGTACGCGCCAAGGGGCTAGCCACTGGCGCCGAAAAGGTCATTATCTCTGATCTGAAAAAAGAATTTGTTGAAGACTATATCTTTCCCGCCTTCCGCTCCAATGCCATCTATGAGGGCTCGTATCTGCTGGGCACTTCTCTTGCCCGGCCCATTATTGCCAAGGAGCAGGTGCGTATAGCCCATGCTGAGGGCGCTGATTCGGTCAGCCACGGCGCGACCGGCAAGGGCAATGATCAGGTGCGTTTTGAACTGGCCTATCTGGGTATTGATCCCAGTTTGACCATTATTGCCCCCTGGCGGATCTGGGATCTCAATTCCCGGAAAAAACTGGTGGAGTATGCCAAGGAACACAGTATCCCGGTGCCGGTGACCAAGGAAAAACCCTACAGCTCGGATGAGAATCTCCTGCATATCAGTTTTGAGGGTGGAATCCTGGAAGACCCGTGGAATGAGCCGGATGAGGCTATGTTCAAACTGACGGTTTCCCCGGAAAAAGCGCCGGATATTCCCACCTATCTTGAAATTGATTTTACAAACGGTGATCCGGTGGCACTCGACGGGGTGAAGATGGATCCCCTGCCCCTTTTCATGAGGCTCAACTCCCTGGGCGGGGCCAATGGTATTGGCCGTCTCGATCTGGTGGAAAACCGTTTTGTGGGGATGAAGTCCCATGGTGTTTATGAAACCCCGGGCGGTACCATCCTGCGCGCGGCGCACCGCGATCTGGAGACCATCACCATGGATCGGGAGGTGATGCGGATCAGGGATTCCCTGGTGGCGCGCTATGCCGAGCTGGTTTATAACGGGTTCTGGTTCTCGCCCGAGCGGGAACTGCTGCAGACTACCATGGATGCCACCCAGAAAACGGTGAACGGCACCGTGCGGCTCAAGCTGTACAAGGGTAATTGTATCCCGGTTGGCCGCAAGTCTGGCCAGTCGTTATACCAGGAGAGTTTCGCCACTTTTGAGGAAGATCAGGTCTATGATCAGGCCGATGCCGGCGGGTTTATCCGTCTCAATGGCCTGCGTCTGCGGATTCAGGCCATGCAGAAAAGATAGCAGTTTTGAAGAATGGCTTATGAGCAATCACGAAAAAAGCGGATCAAAGAAACTCTGGGGTGGGCGTTTTGAGGGGGCGACAGCGGCCTCGGTTGAGGCCTTTACCGCCTCTATCCATTACGATTCCCGGCTGTATAAATACGATATTGCCGGCAGCCGCGCCCATGCCACCATGCTGGCCTCTCATGGATTGCTGTCCCGTGAAGAGCTTGCGGCCATCATCTCAGGGCTTACGGCCATTGAGGCCGAGATTGAGGCCGGTACCTTTGAATTCAGGCAGGATCTGGAAGATATTCATATGAATATTGAACAGGCCCTGAT
>JANMTN010000355.1:0-11881 GCA_031390685.1 Desulfobulbaceae bacterium | reverse complement strand
CTGGGCCCGGTACTGGGCGCCAATATCGTCGCCTACCGTGACGAGCATGGGGCCTTTGCCAGCCGAAAAGAACTGCTGAAGGTGCCCCGGCTGGGGGCAAAGGCATTTGAACAGTGCGCTGGATTCCTGCGTATCCATGGCGCTGACAATCCGCTGGACGATTCGGCTGTCCATCCTGAGCGGTATGCAACGGTGACGAAAATGGCCGCTGATCTTGGCTGCACGGTCAGTGAGCTGATCACCAGCCAGGAACTCAGGGACAGGATCGATCTCAAAAGGTATGTCGCGGAAACCCTTGGGCTGCCGACCCTGCATGATATCCTGTCAGAACTGGCCAAGCCTGGCCGAGATCCGCGCCAGGAGTTCACCATCTTTGCCTTTGCCAAAGATGTGAACAGCATGGACGACCTGATTGCCGAGATGAGACTGCCTGGTATTGTCACCAATGTCACCCGCTTTGGCGCCTTTGTCGATATCGGGGTGCATCAGGACGGACTGGTGCATGTCAGCCAGCTGGCCGACAGATTTGTGAAAGATCCGGCTGAGGTGGTCAAGGTGGGGCAGCAGGTTATGGCCCGGGTACTCGAGGTAGATAAGCAGAGGAAGCGGATCTCTCTCTCCCTTCGAACTGGGGTTTGAGGATACAACCTTGATTGCCGATGCCGGGGCGTTGAGACGACAAACTAGAGCTGCGGATCGATGTTTCCCGATCCACCGCACTGGGGCGTGTAGCAGGTGATATTTTTAAAATCACATACCTCGCCACAGCCCGGACATCTTTCAGGCGGATTTGCAGTCTGAACCGTTCTGCCACAGCCGCCGCATTTCCAGAAGGGATCGCTACCCTCCGCTATATAAACGCCATGGGGTGAGTAGCCGCAATGGCCACAGACGGTTTGAATGTCCTCATGATTTTTGCCACAATCTTCACACTTGTCCTGCTTCACCTTTGTCATGACTCTGCTCCTTGTGGTTTGGGTTTAAAGGCAACCTTGCCAGCTCAATACGACTGGATACCTTCAGTATATAGAGGACACCAGGTAACTGTCTAATAATTTCTCGGGTTTTTGGTGAAAATGAAAATTAAGGGGCATGATACCTGCATTGGCCGTCACATTCGTTCAGAGAAATAAGGTGTAGAGCCCTTTGTCTTGTGGTAACTTACTGGTGCTGTTCTGTCCGCTGCAGCAAGGAGTCTGGATGGGAAAAGAAATGAGGGACACTTCTCATTTTTCAAAAATAGCCCTCTTTTTCTGCGTAGATAGCAGTTAACAGCAGGGTCTGGCCGGTTATCTTGATTTTGAGGATGAAGAACGATGAAAAGCATATTGTCCGTAGTTGATCAATTAAATTGGGGGCTTGTTATCTTGATATGTGCAACGCTTGGGCTTGCGCCATTTGCCCCGCCCCATATTGTCGAAAAATTATCAATGCTGATAAGGGGAAACTTGATCAAGCCGTTGGATTGGTTTGACCTGCTCCTGCATGGATTTCCCTGGGTTCTTTTGATCTTAAAAATAACGGCATCCGTGATTAAAGAAAAATAACCATCTGGAAAGATGACTCAATGCGCATTTGGGATATAAATCCTGGATATTTGAACAGGCAGAGCCTGCTTGGAGAACATCGCGAACTCCATGGAATTGTATCGATCATTGTCAATGGCAAGAAGGGATATTCCAGGCACCCTGAGGTCATTCGCTGGGTCGGTTATGGTTGGTCGCTATGGAAGCGTCACCAGCTGCTGGCAGCTGAAATGTCCTTGCGGGGCTTTACTGATAGAACTCCTGTTCTCATCCGCACCAATAAGGGCGTGTGGCCGGAGGTCTATATTGATCAACCTGTCCGGCAATTTCAACTGCTGGAAACTAAATATAAAAATAAAGAGCAGGGTCGTATCCCTCTGCCTGAAAACGCGCAGCAACTATGGAGCCATCACAAATATTCAGTACTGGCCCGCGACATAAAGAGGTACAAGTTAATTGGCAGGCAGGTCTCAGCCATGAAACCCGGTGACGATTTTACGGAATTAGCCATGATACTGACAGAGCTCCTCAGAGAGCAACCTTCGGCCGGTGGAATCAGGAACGCGTTGCAACATATGTGGGGCTACGTATCTGATAATTTCTCCAAGTCGGAACGTGATCTTGAGTCGTGGTCATTGCAGAGATTGTTTGATGAAACGCAACGACTCTCTTTGGCAGGCGAAGAATCATATCTGATGGCGTCAACTGCCTTGAGCGAGCTCAAGGTGTGGATTCCGGATTCATGACACAGCTCGTCCGAGCCGGGAGCCGGCGTTAAAACGCGCCCAGTCCCGCAACCCTCATGTTATTTTCTTCAAGAAGCGGTCATATGAAAATTGTTTTCATCATCCTGTCCCTCTTCATCATCGTTTTCATTCTCGTGCTTTTCGTTTTTGGGGGCATCTCCAGGTCAGGAAAGGCCCCTGGTCTGGTTACAGGAAGGCTGGCGAAATGTCCTGCTGCCCCTAATTGCGTCTGCAGTGAGCAAAAGGATGATGGCGACCATTTCACCGAGCCCATCCTTCTTCCCAGGAACATTATCTTTGATCCGTTGTCCATTCTCAAAAATGTGGTGAGCAATATGGGCGGGACTATTGGGGCTGAAAATGACAACTACTTTGCAGCTACCTTTTCGTCGGCCATTTTTGGCTTTATGGATGATTTGGAAGTGAGGATCGATCCGACCCAAAATGTGATCCATCTTCGCTCCGCGTCGAGGGTCGGTTATGGGGATGTGGGTGTCAACAGGAAGAGAGTGGAATTACTCAAAAATCTCTATAAGCAGAAGGTTGCAGAGGCGAACCAGTCGCTCAAGGCGACGCCCAAAAGCAGCGCGGATGGTTTCTGATATTGATCCCCAAATAGAATGGGCATCAATGAGGATCAAAACATTGATCCCCATTCTTCCAACTTATATCTCCGTTGTTCTTTCATCAAGTTTCTCTCTTTTAACCTCATTGCCGGAATCATCCTTGTATACCAGCTCGTCCGTATCAAAATCGTATTCCGGGATATTCGGATCGCGCCATTTCGAAAGAAAAAACTGATAAAGGGGATGGAACAGGCTGCTGTGGTTTGCAGAATGTTTAAATATGTATTCCGTCATCTCATGGACGTTCAGTCCCGAGTTATAATACTTCATGAAGATATAATCTCCGAGGACAGTAAGTTTCAACAATGGCGTTTCATCGTACAGCTTCAGTCTTATATCTTTCTGGAGAGCTTTAAGACTTTTTAAACAATCGATACTTTTTGTAAACTGCTCCCTGAAATGTTCAGGCGTGATGTCAGGATCAGGAATGCTCTTTGTCCGGAGAATTGCCCCTTCACCGAAGGGGTTCAGAAGCAATATCTTTGCTTCACGACAATTCTGCATTACATCATACAGGTCGCTCTCCGGGTTTACAAATGTATTGCAACCCGTTGAGCTGATCAACATCACATCCTTTGCCGTGCCCTGCTGTTCCTTGAACTTTTTGAGTCGTTTTTTTGTGCGAAGACTTTTTGGATTCGTTGCCAGAACAAGGCCCAGTTCATTGCGCGCCATTATCGAGAATTTTCTGTTTTTCCAGTTACTCCCCAAATAGTTGAAAAGGATGATGAGAAATACCGCCACCGCAATCTCCACGCCGATGAGGAATGCCTTTTCACTTTCGATGAGTGTCCAGTAGATCAGGTAATTGTCGGCAATGAACTTGCCGGTGTAAGGTAGTGAGAGAGCAATGGCAGCGCTCAGGGCAAGTATGAGAATGTGGTAAACAACACTCTTTATAGTTTCAAACATTTTTTTTGTGTCCTCTGTATTAGTTTTAGATCGTCGTGGATTGATAGCTGGAGAAAAACAAGGACCAGCAGATCTGGTCTTATTGATTGGCAGGATGGTGAAAACTCACAGAATAACGAGACCTGTAAATTCCCGCATTGTATAGTTCATCTGTCATGGATGCAACCCTTAATTGGGAAAAATATGCAAAGATCAGGTGTGACCCACTTGAATGTTCCGTTCAAACCAAGTGACGGTTTGAACGGTCCGCTGAAGCGATTGATTAAGCATTGCTGTTAAAAAATATCTTCGTCCGTGCCTATTTTACTGATACTATACATAATTTTTCATAATTACATCACACTCCTCAGAGAACTTAAGTGTGGCGTTCTTTGTCTTGTGGTCACTATTTTTATATCAAATTTTGAATCCACGGCAGGAGATTCCCTCCTCATCAGTAAAGAAAAGGCTACGGAACTCACCAAAGACTATCATGCCAGGCCCTTTTTCGTGATAGACATCAGGAACAGGATGCAATAGTATGACGCTGAGATGACTGGGTCTCCGGGCTTGCTGCAAAATTATCAATTGTCGAGAGTATTTATATCAGAATTTCTTACAACGTTCCGATAATGCCGGTTTACCGCCTGGTTCTGCCGTGGGTGTCGGCAAAGAAGGGGCCATATCGTGGCGGTTAGGATTTTTTGAGTATGACTGGGACAATTATTTGACTCGTTTGAACCGCGGGAAAAGATAAATTTGCTCCTTTTTTGTCCCTATAAGCCCATAAAAAAAACAGAGAGAGGAGCGTTTTTTTGGATCTGATATTGAGCAATTTGCAAATTCTCATTGAAAAAGACGGAATGGATGAATATGTAAATGCCGCTTCACAAATGCTGCAAACAGGCGCAGAAAATATATCCATCGTCAAAATTCTGAGCAAATCCCTTGATGTCTGCGACAAAGAACAGTTCTTTTACAAAGTTTCACTCGTTGTCAGGACTGCTGACAGCTTTGCAAACAAGCAAAATTTTTCATCATACATAGAACTATTAAAAGTAGATAGGGAAAAAACCAAGAGCAGGGAGAGGCCTCTCATCATCGGTTTCGGTCCAGCCGGCATGTTTGCTGCCCTTGAGCTTATTGATTGTGGGCTTAGACCTCTGATCTTTGAACGAGGTGAAAAAATAGAAGAACGCTCCGTTGATGTGCAAAAATTTATAAAAGAAAGGGTGCTCAACCCTGAATCCAATATCCAGTTTGGTGAAGGCGGTGCTGGTTCCTACTCGGACGGCAAACTCTTTTCCCGGAGAAATAATAATACGGGCTATGTCCACCGGGTATTGCAGACCTTTATCAAATTTGGCGCTCCTGCAGAAATAGGGTACATCAGCAAACCCCATTTGGGGACTGATGTGTTGTGCGCCATCGTTCGTAATATACGCGCCTATATCCTTGAGCGGGGCGGGGAGATACGGTATGGCGCAAAAATGACGGACATCCTGATCGCAGAGGGTACGGCCTCGGGTATTGTCATTAATAATGAGCAGGAGTATCTCTCTTCACGGATCTATATTGCCCTGGGCCATTCGGCCCGCGACACTTTGGCTATGATGCATGAAAAAGGTGTCGCCATGGAGCAGAGGCCGATTTCTGTTGGCGTGAGAATTGAGCATCCGGTTGAAACCATTAACCGCATGCGCTACGGCGACAAATATAAGGATTTTCCCGGTCTGGGGGCTGCCACCTATTCTTTGAGTTATACCAATCGAAAAATCCGACGGGGAGTTTATACCTTCTGTATGTGTCCGGGCGGTGAGGTCGTGAATGCCTCCTCTGAACCGGGCCTTCTGGTTCTCAACGGGATGAGCTACTCGCGCCGGTCTTCACCCTTTTCCAATGCCGCCCTGGTGGTGAGCTGTCACGCCGAAGATTATCCATCAGCCAGCCCCCTGGCGGGTTTAGAATTCCAGAAGGATATTGAACGCAAGGCCTTTAGCGCCGGAGGGAGAAGATGGGGGGTCCCGGCCCAGAATCTGATGAATTTTTTAGGCGAGAGCAACTCGGCCGGCCTGCATCAAACCTCGTATAAGATGGGGGCCGTTGCTGCGGACATGAAGGAGATCTTCCCGGGATTTGTGGTGGCGGAGCTGTCGGCCGCCTTTCAAAAATGGAGAGAGGAAGTGCCCCTTTTTGTCTCCAGTCAGGCGATCTTGTTAGGGGCGGAAACCAGGACTTCCTCCCCGGTGCGGATTCAACGCAATGAAAGATATGAATCGGTAAATATAAAAAATCTGTATCCGATAGGTGAAGGTTCTGGTTATACCGGCGGCATAACCAGTTCTGCCGCCGATGCCATCAGGGCGGTGGAAATACACGTATCGGAAGGATAGCTTCCGGGGTGATGCCGCACTTCTCGGGGAAATTTCAGCGTCCACGCAACCCCAGTCGGCAGCGGCATAGTGGCAAAGACCGAATGTGTACCCATTGCCAGGCGCGCTGAGACCGCAGGCTGCTCGCCGCCAGATCTGTTGAACTCCTGCACGCCTATCGTCAGGGGCAGGAGCTTGCCGAAAACTGTCCCCTGAAAAAGACTTTGGCCTGAGAGCTTTCTGCTGCCTCTTCTGTTACAGTGGTCTTTTGGCAGGAAGGGTATTTGGGCTCCGGCGAACCGGGAAGGAGTTGCATGGTGAAAAAACGGCTGGGTTGGATTCTCGGTGCAGGGGTATTGGCGCTGCTGGCCCTATGGGCTGTGCAGGGGGTCAGTCTCCCTCAGCTTTTGGAAAAAGGCATAGAGTATCTGGTGGCCAGGTCCCTGCCGGATCAACCCTTTTCCTGTACGGTGCGCCGGGTCGGGATTTCCGGGGCCGATCTTGAGGCGATTGTGCTGGGGAACCCTGAAAAGCCAGCCCTGCGCATTGATTCCCTGCAGCTCAACTATTCCCTGTCTGGCCTTTTTAGCCGCCATGTAGAGCGTCTGGCTCTGGAGGGGGTACTGGTCCAGGGAGAATGGCGGGATGGCCGCTTTGTCTTGGCGGGATTTTCGAAAGATAAAGGGGCCGCAAAGCAATCAGGAAAGTCTGATTTTTTCTTGCCCGGCACCATCGGGCAGCTCATCCTCAGTAATGGTCTGCTCCGCAGCGGGGTGCGCGGCCGCACGGAGCAGTTGCCTTTTCGCCTGCGGCTTGAACAGGAAAATCGTCAGGACAGGGGAGGCGGTATTGCGCCGTTAACTGGTTCGCTCACGCTCCAGCCGGAAGGCCATGAGCTTGCCATCGCCCTCAAGGCAGCGGTGGCGGAGAAGGTACTCAGCTTCAAGGTGGAAACCAGGGATTTTCCGCTGGCATCCTTGGCCGGCGTTCTGGGGCAGGATCTCACCGGCCGGCTGCAATTTTCCGCCGAGGGCAGGATGGGGCTGAATCCGCCTGCCATCAGCTCTCTTGACCTGCAATGCGTGATGGAACAATTTGCACTGAGAGGTGAAAACGGCAGCTGGCGCCTCAATGCCGCCGGGGCTGAAGATAATCCGCCATTTCTTTTCTCGCTCTCCATAGCCGAAGGCAAATGGCGCGTTGAAAGCAATGGCCTTGCGCTGCACTCGCCGCTTGAGTTGACGGTTTCCGAACTTGCGGGCACAGGTGTCCTTGCTGGCAACGGAGGCAGTGGTTCCGGTACTCTCCAACTTGCCCGGATCATGCTGAATGGCCAAGATCTGGGCGGGCTTCTGCTTACAGCCGAGCAGCAGGCAGAGGGTGTTCTCTTTGCCGGCAGCCATGCCAGCAAGGCCCTGGAGGGGATGCGTGTCGAGATCAAGGGAGAGGTGGGCAGCTCGCCTGTGAACGGTCTGCACGGATCTCTGCAGCTTTCTGCACCCAGGCAGAAGTTCACTGCCTTTAATCTGGGGCGGTTTGTCAAGGCAGAGCAGGAGATAACCCTTGCCGGTGAGTTCGGACTGCAGGCTGCCGGTGCATTCTCCGGGGGCGCCAGGAGCGGGGAGCTGCGGCTGCAGCTTGACGACACGCGCCTGGAACTGCCTAATCGCGAGATTGTGGTATCCGGCCTCAACCTTTCTCTGGCGTTCCCCGATCTTTTTCAGCAAAAGAGCCTGCCGGCCCAGCCCCTGAGCTTTGCCACAGCCAAGGCCGGTAAGCTTGCCTTTGCCGACGGGAAATTTGCCTTTCAGGTGGAATCTCCCAGCTCTCTGTTTCTGGAGAGCGGCGTTTTTGCCTGGTGCGACGGCCTTGTCTCCACCCAGGGCCTGCGCCTGCACTCAACCCGCAAGGATTATGAGATGACTTTATTGTGTGATCGCCTCCGTCTTGCCAGTCTGCTTGCCCAGTTTGGTGTGCAGGGGGCGGAAGGGGAAGGCACCCTGAACGGCCGGATTCCTATTTCCGTTGTTGACGGCAGGGTGCGTTTCGTCGATGGTTTTCTTAACTCTCCCCCCGGTGAGGGCGGCACTATCAGGGTTGGTGATGTCGGGGTCTTGACCGCGGGAATTCCCAAAGATACCCCGCAGTTTTCCCAGCTTGATTTTGCCGGTGCGGCCTTGAAGGATTTCCGCTATAACTGGGCCAAGCTGCGACTGAACAGCGAAGGCGACGAGCTCCTGCTGCAAATAAAGCTTGACGGCCAGCCGTCCCGGTCTATACCATTCAGATACAATAGTGAGAGTGGCAGCTTCACTCGTCTGGAGGCGGGAGAAACCGGTGGGATCACCCATCCTATTCGTCTTGATATGAACCTGCGGGTTCCGTTTCAGAAGATTATGGCATATGGTGGCGGCATGCAGAAGTTATATAAAATGACCCAGTAAAGAAAGAGGAGGATTGATGAAGAAAAAAAGAAGATTGGCGGTGTTGGCGGCTTTGGCTTTGCTGCTGCCGTGCTGCACTCGCCATGAGGTGCAGGTGGCACCCGTTGAGATAAAACCCATCCATATCACCATCGATGTCAATATCAAGGTAGATCGGGCCCTGGATAATTTCTTCGGTGATCTGGATAAAAAAGCTACTACTGGTCAGCAGAAATAAAAAATATACACATTGGTGATGAATATGCAAAAACAACGGGTTTTTTCTCTGCTCTCGGTTTTGATTTTTGTTCTGTTTGCGGTCTCTTTCGCCAGCGCTGCCGCCGATGGCCTCAAGGAGAGCATGGCCGCAAGACTTCCGGAGATCATGGCCCTGAAGGATAAGGGCGTAATTGGCGAAGACAACCAGGGGTATCTGCAGTTTGTTGGTGCGGCCAGGGAAAAGGATGATCTGATGCAGGCGGAAAATAATGATCGCCGGCAGGTCTACCAGGCCATTGCCAAGCAGCAGGGCACGACCGTCGATCTGGTGGGACGGAGGCGGGCCCAGCAGATCATGGAGATTGCCCAGTCCGGCCACTGGCTGCAGGACGCAAACGGGCGCTGGTATAAGAAATAGAATTGATGATGACACAAAAAAATCCCTTCAGGATCTTCTCCTGAAGGGATTTTTTTGTTTTCTGTAACCAAGACGCCGCTTCCCGAAAACAGCCGAACAAGATTGGCTGTTTTCGGGAAGCGGCATAAGGTGCCGTAAACTCAAAAGAGCAAGCAAAAGCTCTTGCTCTTTTGAGTAACGGCACCTAAAAGGTACGCAACATCCAGATACCGCAGGGACAGGTGTCGGCGCAGAAACCACAGGCAATACACTTCTTGTCGTCTGAGATGTACTCCCAGCTGCCATCCAGTCCAGATTCGTAGCCATTAGTGTGCCCATATTCTATCTCACGCCGGGTGATGGCCCCGGTGGGACAGATGGTCTCGCAGAGATGACAGTCACGGCAGGAGGCGCAGGAGAGGCAGCTCTCGGCCTGGGCCTGCTCGGTGTGGATGCGTATATGCTCATCCGGGACATAATGGGTGATAGTCAGGGCCTGCTGGGTAATGGGGTGCTGGGCAAAAGGTTTCCACTCGACACCCTTGAAGTCGGCAATGATAAATTCGGCCGCTGCCTTACCGGCTCCCAGGGCGTTGGTGGCCAGACCTGGTTTTTCCACATCGCCGACTGCCAGAACCTTGGCGTTGGTGGTAAGATGTGAATCCTGGGTCTTGATCCAGGCCGCCCCGCCAACAGTGATGGTCTCAACGCTTTCCGGCAGGAATTTCAGCGCCGGGACATCACCAATGGAGATGATCACCGTCTGCGCCGGGATCAACTCGCCGGTATCCATGACCAGCCCCTGATCATTCACTTCGCGGGTCATGACCGGCCAGCGGAAGACCGCGCCCAGGGCCTCGGCCGCTTCTTTTTCCTTGCCGAAGGCCAGTGGTTTCTGGATATCAACCAGCGTCACCTGCTCGGCGCCAAGCCGGTAGGCCTCACAGGCAACATCACAGCCGACATTGCCGGCCCCGACGATGACGACTTCCTTGCCCACCTTGTCAGGGGTTGCGCTTTTGGCATTTTTCAGGAAGTGCAGGGCGGTGATAACCTTTTCATTGCCGGGGAAGGGGATGCGACGCGGCTCATGGGTACCGACTGCCACCACCACGTAATCAAAGCTGTCCTGCAGTTCCTGGAACTTCTCCTTGTTCATGCTCACATTCAAGTGGACATGAATGTTGGGGGTATCGAGAAAACGTTTGATCTCCTGATCCCACACGGCTTTGGACAGACGCTCCCAGGGGATAACCTGGGCCAGCTTGCCGCCAATCTGTTTGTCCTGTTCAAAGATATGGGCCTCAACCCCGGCTAAAGCCAGTTGCCAGGCGGTGTTCATGCCTGCCGGGCCGCCGCCGATGATGGCCACCTTCTTGCCGATGGGTGCAGCCATGGCCGGCGCCTGCACATTGGCAACGGCACGACCGAGAAGCTGGACGTCAATGGACTCATCAACGCCTGACCGGGAACAGTTTTCCATGCACAGGTTCGGACACACTGCCCCGCAGACCGATGCCGGCAGCGGGGTGTAGCGCAGGAGCATCTCATAGGCCTCATCGATCTTGCCTTCCCGGATGAGGCGCAGACGATCGACGGTCGGGATGTGGACCGGGCAGTAATAGGTACAGGGGGCTGCCGATTCGCGGTTGGCCCAGAACGGTTTTTTGCGGCGCAGATCGCCGGTGGGCACGGCCTCAATGGGGCTGCGATCAAGACCGGGGGCCAGATCGCGCAACGGATCGCCGCCGCCGAAGGCCTTGTTCCAGTGCTTGTTGCGGAATTCGGCCATGGGCATGGGGCCGGAAAACATCAGGGCCCGCTCCTGCGGGGTGACGGTCAGGAACATCTGCCATTCTTCGCGGACAGCAAGGGTGGACAGCAGGTCGGTGCGGTCGATTTTTTGCAGATACTTGCCCATTCCATCCATGAGCCACTGCCATTGCTCATCTGTCGGCCGGGCAAGGCGGGCATTGGTTTTGGAATAGGAGCCGTCGATGGGGCCGCGGAAATAGATGGTGCCGCCAACCATGCCGACACAGGGCCGATAACCCAGGACATTGGCTGGATTCTTGGCATCAACGCCGCAGACCACGGCGATCCCGCCGCAGTTGAACTCGGCAAAGGAATCACCGGTGGAACCGAGTACCCACAGCTCAGGCCGCTGATATTCAGGGTTCCATTTGGTCATGGTCAGGCCACGGGCGCCGATAGAGCCCCGGATGTACACCTTGCCGTTGGCCATGGCGCTGCACACCCCATTGGTGGCGTCACCAAGGACAGTAATCTCGGCCCCGATATTGAGGTAGCCGACGTCGTCTGAGGCCGCACCGTGGCAGATGATGGAGGTGCCGGGCATGCCCATGCAACCCAGACGTTGACCGGCAGGGCCTGTGGTTTCGATGGTCAGGCCGTCAGGGCGGTGGAGTCGTATGCCGATATTGTGCTGGCCAAAGGTCTCCAGACTGAGGTGATTTGTCTTGTCCGCGGCCTTCCGTACCAGATTTTCAAAAACCATGGAACTGATGCGATGGCCCTTGTCGTCAAGACCTTTTACAACAATCGTACTCACTGAGAACTCCTCAAAATCAGATTTAATTTTTTTCTTAGCAGACATATCTGATCCCCAGCCGGTCAGCGGCATCTTTATCGCTGATACCGAGGGCATCGGACATGCCGAC
>JANMTN010000309.1:0-3426 GCA_031390685.1 Desulfobulbaceae bacterium | reverse complement strand
TTTGCCGCCATCAATCTCGCCAAAAAGCTGCAGGACGGGTTTATTGTCTGCCTGCTCCCGGACAGCGGCGAGCGCTATCTAAGCACCCCCCTCTTTACCCGCAAGATCCAGGCCGGTGAAAAAAAATCGCAGCTGCGCTTTTTCAACACCCTGAGCAAGAAGAAAGAGGTCTTCACCCCCCAGACCGAAGGGAAAGTTTCCTTTTACACCTGCGGGCCGACCGCCTATGAAGCGCCTAATCTCTCCCTGTGCCGCCGCTTCATCGTCACCGATCTGATCACCCGCTACCTTGAAAGCAAGGGCCTGACCGTGGATTCCTATATGAATTTCACTGATCTTGACGACAATACCATCGACGGCGCCAGCAAGGCCGGCCTGTCGCTTTCCGAATTCACCGGCAGATACATTGACGGCTTCATGGAGGCCATCGATAGCCTCGGGGTCAAACGGGCCACCGGCTACCCCAAGGCCTCGGAGCATGTCGCCGACATGATCGAGATCAGCCACGAGCTCATCCACAAGGGCTTTGCCTATGAAAAACATGGCTCCATCTACTTTGACATCTCCAAGTTCAAGCGCTATGGCCGCCTGTCAGGCATTGATCTCAGCAAGATCCAGCTGGGCCGCACCGTTGATCTCGACAACTATGAAAAGGACAACCCCCGCGATTTCACCCTGCTCAAGCGCTCCACCCTGGCGGAGCTGAAAAAAGGAATTTTTTATGAGACCGACTGGGGCAACGTACGGCCGGGCTGGCATATCGAATGTTCGGCCATGTCTACCCGCTATCTCGGCAAGACCCTTGATATCCACACCAGCAGCCGGAATCTGATCTTCCCGCACCATGAAAACGAAATCGCCATTGCCGAGGCCCTGACCGGCAAGCCCCTGGCCAAATACTGGCTGCACTCTGAACTCCTGCTGGTGGACGGCAAGATGATGTCGACCGAGGCCGGAAATGTGGTGACCCTGAACGATCTGATCCTGCGCGGCTTCACCCCCCGCGAGGTGCGTTTTATGCTGCTGTCGGTTCACTACCGCAAACCCCTGAATTTTTCCTTTAAAAGACTGATCAACGTCCGCACCGCCCTGCGCCGCATTGATGAGTTTACCTGCAAGCTCCTCTGTCTGCCGCCGGGAAAGCCCCATCCGGAGATCGCCGCCTTTGTCTCCACCATGACTGAGCAGTTTTTTGAGGCCATGGATGATGACCTCAACGTCTCCAAGGGCATGGGCGCCATCTATAAATTTATCAAGGCCGTGGGCCCCGTCCTCCACGTCAACCATCTCGACCACGACCAGAAAAAATATATCCTGGAGAGCTTCAACAAGATCAATCAGATCCTCCAGATCTTCCGGCTGAAGGGCTGTCCCCTGGCCCCGGCTGTGGGCACCCTGATTGCCCGCCGCGAGAAGGCCAGAGCTGAAAAAGACTGGCAGGCAGCCGATGATGTGCGCGACGAACTCCTGCGCCAGGGCATCCAGATCATCGATACGGCGACCGGGCCAGTGTGGAACCCCCTTGACGAAAAGAAGGAATAATATTTCCTCCGCGCCGAATCTTGTATTCATGTTGTCCTTTTGATACTGTAAAGAATATCTTGAAAGCCAACATCCAGCATACCTGTCAATACGCAAAGGAAACTCTTATGAATAGCATCATGAAGCGCGCCCTGTGGGCGATTGCCGCCCTTGTCATTCTGTTTCCTCCTGCCCTGCCCGCCGCTCCCCCCGCCCCCCAAGGTGAAACGCTCACCCTCGGTGTCTTCCCCTATATTTCGCCGAACCAGATGATAGAACGGCTCTCCCCCCTGCGCCGACGCATCGAGAAGGCGCTGGGCAAGAAGGTCATCATGGTCTCGGCTCCCGACTTCATGAGTTATGTGGAGCGCACGGCCAAAGGTGAATACGACATCGTGCTCACAGCGGCGCACATGGGACAACTGGCCGAGAAACGCGACGGCTGGCAGCGGGTCGTGCAATCCGGCCAGAAAACCGCCGCAGTGCTTCTGGTACGCCAGGAATCGAGCGTGCAGCGACTGGATGATCTCCGCGGCAAGAAGATAACCGTCGGCAACAGGCGATCCATAACCTACCTTTTAGCCGAAAAAGCGCTCGCCGAAAAGGGTATCATCCTGGGCAAGGATATGGAGGTCATCGAGACCGCGACTTTTTCCAACGTGGTGCAGTCGGTGTTTCTGGGGGAGGCGGATGTCGGCGCCACCCCGACCCTGCTCTGGGACAACTGGGAGCACGTCAACGAAGAACAGCATCACCAGCTCCGCGAGATCTTCCGCACCAAACCAGTGGCGCCATCATTTCTGGTGATGGCCAGCCCCAAGACCGATCAGGCAACTATCCGCCGCCTGATCGATTCGCTGTTAAGCTTTCAGAATACCGCGGAAGGCAAGGATTTTTTCCAGAAAAGCCAGTTTGATTCCTTCCAGCCGCTTGATGATGCGACCATGAAGAGCGCCGCTCCCTTTGTTCATGTCCTCGTACAACCACAGTGACAAAATGACCGATCAATCCCGTTCCGTCCCCTGGTACCGTTCGTTACGATTCAAACTGGTAGCCACCGCCATCACTGTCGAACTGGTCATGCTCTCGGCCTTGCTCATCAACAGCTACCGTCTGCTTGATACGGCGGTTGAGTCAGAGACCCAGGCACGGCTTGAGGCGTTTATCCCCCTGCTTGATGCCGCACTCGCCGGCCGTGTATTCCAACGCGATCATGCCGAAATAGCGACAATTCTCAACCGGTTGACCAGTATCCAGCGCACCGAGTTCAGCTACATCATCGTCCTTGACCCGGCCGGAAAGATCATCGCTTCATCCGGTAATATCGATCCAGAAAAACCACCCGAGGAAGACCGCAGAGACCGCAGCGTTGCCGAAGCGCTGCAGGACGATTTCACTTATGATGTCCCCCTGCCCCTAACCATCGCCGGTAATGAAGTCGGCGCGGTACGTTTTGGCCTTACCCTCGCTTCGGTTGTGGCCACGAAAAACCGGGTGGTTAAAGAGGGTGTCATCATTGCCGCGATCGAGATTTTCCTGAGCCTGCTTCTCCTTGCCACCGGCGGCTATCTGGTCACCCGCCGCATCCGGGCGCTGACCGACGGGACCCGACGGGTGGCACAGGGTGACTACAGCGCCCAGATCCTCATCCCCGGTTACGACGAGATCGCCATGCTTGCCTCCGACTTCAATTCCATGGCTGCCGCGGTCGCGACACAAGTCAACGAACTCCGGGCCAGCGAGATGCGCTTTGCGGCCATCTTTAATGCCGTGGGCGAGGCCATCCTTGTTTATGACAGCATGACCAGTAAGATTATTGACGTCAACCAGCGGATGTGCGAGATGTACGGCTACCGCCGCGAAGAGGTAATCGGCAGCGCCAGCGACACCTTTGGTTCCGGTGTC
>JANMTN010000285.1:0-3898 GCA_031390685.1 Desulfobulbaceae bacterium | reverse complement strand
CCTGCCGGACTTCTTTCACCCCTGAGAGGACGGCTGAAAAAAAGACAAAATTGGCAGAGGTGGATTCCGCCAGTATCTTGGCAAGTGTTGTCTTGCCGGTGCCCGGCGGCCCCCAGAGGATCAGGGACGGGAGGGCCCCGGCGCTGATTACGGTACTCAGCATCTTTCCAGGCCCGAGAAGGGTCTCCTGGCCGGCGAACTCGTCAAGGGTGCGGGGCCGCATCCGTTCAGCCAGAGGGGATGAACTATGGAGTGGCGATTTGTCGGTGGTTTTTTTCGGGGCCATCAACCCTGCTCCTGCTGATTATTCTGGCTGCTCTCTCTGATAAGAGACAGGGCGTGATGCAGGGCCGCAAGGTCCTTGCAGTCATAGATCATTTTCCGGTATCGGGCGCTCTCGGGCAACCCTTTGAAATAACGGCCAAGATGATTTTTGATGCAGCCCGGCATGTGTCCTGGCGGCAGCGTCAGTTCGATCAGCTCCAGATGGCGGGAGACACCATCCAGCAGAGGGAACAGCTCGGTTGGTTTGCCGCTGGTAGAAAAGATCCAGGGATTGCCAAGGGCCGCCCGGCCAATCATGATACCGTCGCAGCCGGTCAAGCGCATCATCTCCAGGCCCTGGGCATGGGAGTGGATGTCGCCATTACCGATGACCGGCAGGGAAACAGCCTGTTTCACCTGGGCGATGATATCCCAGTTGGCTGTCCCGGTGAACCCCTGGGCCCAGGTCCGTCCATGAACAGTGATGGCCGCAGCCCCGGCGTCTTCTGCCATTCGGGCAAAGTCAACTGCGGAGATATGCTGACTATCCACCCCGGTCCTGGTCTTTACGGTGACCGGGACCGTGCTGTTTTTGATGACATTTGTCAGGATTGCCTTGGCCAGTTGCGGCTCCTGCATCAGGGCGGCGCCTGCCCCCCGCTTGGTCACTTTTTTGACCGGACAGCCCATATTGATATCAATAAGATCAGGGTGAAAGGTGCTGAGCAGGGCCGCGGCCTGACCCATTATTACCGGATCTGCCCCGAAAAGCTGAAAAGAGACGGGTCTTTCCGCAGGATTTGAGGCCAGCATGTTTATGGTGTTGGCCTGTTTGTAGACCAGGCCATGACAGCTGATCATCTCGGAAACCACCAGTCCGGCCCCGAACTCCCGGCAAAGCTGGCGAAAGGGGAGGTCGCTGTATCCGGCCAGGGGGGCAAGGAGAAAAGGTGAGTCAAGAGTCAGGTGGTCGATTTGAAGCATGTTTTTACCGCTGATATTTTTTTACAAACAGAGTATTCTGAAAATTTTGTAACTTATGAGTTTTTGAGCATGAGTTTTTGAGCATGGATCCTTTTTTCTTACCATCTTACCATTATTGGAGAACTATATGACACTGCAGCTAAATATGCAATCAAGTGAATTGTCCAGTCAGGAATTGAAGGGATTGCGCGAGATGCGCGTCCGCTGCGCCAAAAACATCCTGCTTTCCACCAGCCTTGCCGCCTCCGGACATCCAGGCGGCTCGCTTTCTTCTCTCGATATGCTGCTGGTCACCTACGGCTGCATTCGCCATGATCCTGAGAATCCTGATATGGAGGAAAGGGATCGGGTGGTGGTCAGTATGGGCCATATCTCTCCAGGTATCTATTCCACCCTGGCTGAATATGGCTACTTCAGCCCGGAGGATTTTGTTTCAGGATTTCGCCGCACCGGTTCCGGGTTTCCCGGCCATGTGGAGCGCATCGTCCCAGGTGTTGAATGGGATACCGGAAATCTGGGCCAGGGGCTGTCCGCTGCAGTAGGCATTGCCCATGCCTTCAAGATCCAGGGGCGTCCGAACAGGGTTATTGTCTTCATGGGCGATGGGGAACAGCAGAAGGGCCAGATCTGTGAGGCCCTCCGTTTTTCCAATAAATACAAGCTTGATAATCTGATTGTCGTTATTGACCGCAATCATCTGCAGATCTGCGGCGCCACCAATGATATCATGCCCCAGTCGGTCAGGGCCATGTATGCCACCAATAACTGGGACGTTAAATATCTGGCAGACGGCCATGATTGCAACAGTTACTTCCGGGCCCTGGCCGACGCCTACACCAAACCCTGCGGCAGACCGTCGGTGATTGTGGCCCGCACCACCATGGGCAAAGGGATATCCTTCATGGAAAACCTGGCCAAATATCATGGCTCCCCTTTGAATCGCGCCTTGCTGGCTGATGCCTTGAAGGAACTGGGCGTTGACAATGATATGGAGAAGTGGGAGGCCCTGCGCGCCCTGCCGGTGGCCACCCATACCATCCGCAAGTATGTGTCCAATGCGCCGGCGATTGCCACGGGAACTCCTGTTCTCTATGGCCCTGACAGCAAGACCGATAATCGTTCCGCCTATGGGGCTGCCCTGCAAGGTCTGGCCGAGGTTAATAATGGGGGCGGCGCGATCAAAATCAGCGGTATCTCCTGTGATCTTGAAGGATCGGTGAAGATGGGAGGGTTTCGCAAACAAACACCAGCCGCCTATATCGAGGCGGGTATCCAGGAACACCATGCCGCCAGCATGGCCGGTGGGATGAGTAGTGTGGGCATGGTGCCTTTCTTCAGCACCTTCGGGGTCTTCGCCCTCTCTGAGGTCTATAACCAGACCCGCATCAATGACTTTAATCACACCAATGTCAAGGTGGTCGCCACTCATGTGGGGCTGGATGTGGGGGAGGACGGCCCGACTCATCAGTGTATTGATTATCTGGGTCTTACGCGCAACTTCTTCCGGTTTTCCGTGTTCATGCCTGCTGATCCGAACCAGACTGACCGCATTATCCGTTTTGCCGCCGCCCTTCCTGGAAACGTCTTTGTCGGCATGGGGCGATCGATCACCCCGGTGATCCTGAAAGAAGATGGCACCCCCTTCTATGACGCCGAGTACACCTTCCAGGCCGGAAAAGCAGACTGGCTGCGCCGGGGCAGTGAGGCCACCATTATCACCTATGGGTCGCTCACCCCAACGGTCATGGAGGCATGGGCCCTGCTTGTTGGCGATGGGAAATCAGTAGGGGTGCTGAATATGGCCTCCCTGGTTCCCATGGACAAGGATGCCGTTCTTGAGGCTGCGGCCAAGGGGCCGGTGATAACCGTGGAAGATCATCATGTGGATACCGGACTGGGGGCCATGGTGGCTCTGGTGCTTGCCGAGTCGGGCAAGACGGTCCCCTTCAAGAGATGTGGGGTTCAATTCTACGGTGGATCAGGGCAGCCGGCGGATTTATACGCAAAACAAGGCCTGGATGCCGGTTCGATAGCTGCCGCGGTGCAAGGATTGCTGTAAGCTGGCGACGCTGAAAGGAATAAAGTAAAAAGGCCGTCCCTGGTTACAAGGATGGCCTTTTTGCTTTAAAGAGAAGAAAACTGAAATTGAAAATTTTTCCCGGTTCGGCCCTTAGGGGGTCGATAGCTTACCAAGCGCCTTTATGTAAATCTTCTCGGAAAGATTGTCAATAATGGTTGCCAGGGCCCGATCCTCATTGTCAGTGGTTGCTGCTGCGCTTTGTGTGGTCCGTGAATCTTCAACCCACCTTTCAAACGGAACCTCCAGAAGCACTTCACCCGTTTTGATATCTTTGAGGATGTAGCGGACGGTAAGAATGACCTTGACTGAGGTGGCGCTGTTGCTAATACCATAAGAGAGGCTTGGCAGTTGAATAGAAAGAACTTCGCCTGCCAGGATAAGATCGGCTCCAGTCTTTTCTTTTGTCACCTTGATCGAGTTGGATTTTTGGAACCAGTGGGTAAGGGATTGATAAATTTTGGTGTCCAGTTGCAGGGCATTAGTTTTGTTCTTCCAGTGGGTTACATAGATAGATTTTTCCGGCCCGGAATAGATGTAAGGATTATGATATCCACAGGCAGTAAGAATCAG
>JANMTN010000284.1:0-3544 GCA_031390685.1 Desulfobulbaceae bacterium | reverse complement strand
TTCGGCAAAACCTTGATACGGAGGGCCATCAAGGATTACACGGTCGTAATGCTGTGAGGCGACAGACAGCAGCTGCCGCATACGTTTTGAACTCAGCAGTTCTGCCGGATTGGGAGGCAATGGCCCGCTGCTGATAAAATCCAGGCCAGGGTAGTCGGTCTTCGTGATCACATCATTGAGCTTGGCCATACCAGTCAAGACACTGCTCAATCCCATTTTTTTTCTCGAGCTTGCAAATATCTTGTGCAGGCTTGGCTTTCTCAGATCGACGTCGATTATCAGACAGCTTTCTTCCTCCGCCAGATAGGAAAAAGCGGCATTCGTCGCCATTGAACTCTTCCCGGCCCCTGGCAGAATACTGGTCACAAGAATAGTTTTGGGAGGATTGTCAGCAACAGACAGCCGCACGGAAGTCATGGTTGTCCGGAAGGCCTCAGCGGCCGGAGATCGTGGCTCATTAAAGAATTTCATGGCCATTTTACCTCGATTATCAACACTTTCCTTATCGAAGGGAATAAGGCCAAGGACGGGGATATGGAAACGGTCAGCCAACTCGTCCGGATTTTTTATGGTGTTGTCAAAGGCTTCGAGCGTAAAGGCAGCTCCTGTCCCCAGCATCAGACCAAGGACAAGGGCCAGCAGCAGATTCTTGCGCACTTGCGGTTTAAAAGGAAAAAGGGGTGTAGTCGCTCGATCAATGATCTGGATGTTGGTGACTGCGGCGCCGACCGTTGCCTCGATTTCCTTGGAGCGCTGCAGGAGGCTCTGGTAGATGGATTTGTTTGTTTCTACTTCCCGCTCCAGAATTTTATATTGTGTAGATTTTTCTCCTAATTCCAGAGCTTTTATTTTTTGCGCTTCAGCGTTTTCTATGAGATATTGTTCGGTTTTCAGGGCTGTTTCATAGGTGTTTTTGATGGAGTTGATAATCTGTTGCTTTTCCGTATTGATCCGCCCCGAGATCTCATCCATTTTCGCCTGCAACTGCTGCAGCTTAGGGTAGCCAGGCTTGAAGGTAACGCTCAGATCCTTGTATTCGGCCTCAAGCGTCGAATATTGAGTTTTTAAATCCTGGATGAGTTTATTATTGACCACCTGCTCCAAAGATTTGTCGTCAAGCAGCATGTTTTGTTTATACATGGCCTCTTTGGCAATTCTGTCGGAAGATGCCTTGGCCAATGTGGTGTTCACTTCCTCCAACTGCTTCATCACCAGATTATGTTCCGGATTTAAAGAAACAATGCCTATTTTCCTGGCGAATTCATTGAGCTGCAGTTCGGATTCCTCCAGTTTGATCTGCGCTCCCCGAATCTGTTTATCCAGGAACTGACCGGCAGTCTTGGATGCCTCCAGATTACCATCCATATGCATCTGGATAAATGCATCCATGGCGGCATTGGTAACACTGGCGGCCAGGGCCGCGTCAGGAGATTCAAAGGTGAGTTCAATCAACTCGCTGTTTTTTACCGGTGACACCTTGAGCCTGGCCTGAAATGCATTAAGGACATTATAGGTCAAAAGCTGATCCTGGGCATCCTCGGTCAAGACACTGACCTGCTCTTGCCCCTGATCGGCACGGATAAAATCTTTGATGGGAGCGAGCAGCGATGGCGACTGCTTGTCCTTGTCCGGGTTCGCTGACTGGGGATTAGATACTGCGTTATTCATCAGATCAAGACTTTCAATAACCCTGTTTGCGAGCTGATTACTTTGCAGGAGCTCAACTTGGGTTTGCTGGAATTCTTTGGTCTGCAAGGCCTTGGGATCCAGACTGTCGAATTTGATCACCGTTGCACTCTGGGCGGAAGCCCTTATCGTCCCTTCCGCCTTAAACTGCGGAGTTGCCAGAAAGGTGTATAATGCCGCCAGCAAAAAGACCATCAGGGACACTGAGAGCACTGCTGTTTTCCGGCGAATCAGAACATCCAGGTAATCCCGCAGGTCAATTTCATCCTGGAATTCAGGGACAAGCTCCCGCACCTCGACACTGGGAAGATTTTTATGGGTTTCGTCTCGTATCACCAGACTGTTATCCGCTTCCGAAAATTTTTCGCTGTTAGTATCTATCATTTTGTTTTTCTGCTTTGATGTTTATTGTTCAAAATTTCATAATTAAAGAGTTCTCACTTCTTTTTCACAATAAGTTTAGCAGGATTCATACAGCACAGTTGTTCGAGCAGATCTCTACCGAGAGTTGTTCCCAATTGCAACCATTCCTCCGCAGTTGGCGGTCGGCGAGACTCTATACCATGGGCATCAGAGGCCAGGTAATGGACACAATTTCTTTCAATGAGATTGAAGCCAATCTGTTTACTCTCCGCACCAAATTTACCAAGCAAGCTGCCACTGTTAATCTGGATTCTGAGCCCTTGCCTGACAAGTTCATCGATGGAATCTCCCATTTCCCGCAGTGCGGGTATTCTTTCGGGGTGGGCCAGGATGATCTTCCAACCTTGCTCCAGGAGTTGGTCAAGACAATGAAAAAGGGCCTCGGCTGAATCCGTAAAAGATGGTTCAAGCAAATAATAGCCACTGGCACCCAGGGGTAGAAAAGTTTGACTCTCCAGATGCTCCTGTAACTTTTTGTGATACGCAATCTCCATACCTGGAAATATTACCAGAGGGATACTGTTTCTCTGCAGATACTCCTGTAACTCGGCAATTTTCTCAAGGATAATCTGGCTGGAAGCTGCCCAGACAGTGCCGGGGATATAATGCGATGTGGCAATGATCTGCGTAATACCCATATCCACATAGCATCTGGCCAGGGCTGCGCTTTCTGCCAGATTTTTGGGTCCATCATCAATACCCGGCAGGATATGGGTGTGGATATCTATAAAGTCAGACAGTTGCAGAGACATAGAGCGTACCTTGGGTCATACACAAATCCACTTTGATCATTCCCAACCAAGCGGGGAGTCTTTCACCCTGTTGCTTATCGGAACTTCCCCTCACACCGGCCCTCTCCCCGAGGGAGAGGGCCGGGAATTTCATTTCAGTACAATCCAGCCTTGAGACTTGCCTCCAACGGCTTTTCTCCCTCTCCCTCAGGGAGAGGGTTGGGGTGAGGGGGAGTCAGCCCCCCTTGCTCACCTCTTCGTATATCCTCTGTAAAACGGCCTCCGTCTCCAAAAGCATCTCGTTATTCCAGAACCGGATAACCCGGTATCCTTTCGCCTCCAGAAATTTGGTTCTGGCTTCATCGTAAACAATGGCTTCAGCGTGTTGCCCGCCGTCCAATTCGATAAGCAGCTTGCGAGAGAGACAGGCAAAATCGACAATGTAGGAGCCAATGGGCCATTGACGACGGAATTTGCACCCTTCCATTTGACGGTTTCTCAGGTAACTCCAAAGCAACCTTTCAGCTTCCGTCTGTTCTTTTCTGAGATTTCGGGCAAGATCCTTCACCTGATTTCCCCTCACCCCCTCCCTCTCCCTGAGGGAGAGGGAGGGAATTTCATTTCATCACCTGCCCTCTTCCCGAGGGAGAGGGAGGGAATTTCATTTCAGCATCTCCTTAATCGGACAAGACCTGGTCACAATC
>JANMTN010000202.1:0-2978 GCA_031390685.1 Desulfobulbaceae bacterium | reverse complement strand
CCAGAAGTAATTTCCACTTTCGACATAGGCCATGGCCGTGGCCAGATCAGGTTTTTCCTTGAACGACAGGACAGTGCTGCCCTCGCCCCTTTCTATATACCCATAACCTGTTTCCGGACTCTGTGGCTCAATGCCGAAGGTAACAATGGCCCCTGACGCTGCAAGCTCCGCCGCCTGTCGCACCGCCCTGGCAAATTCCTCCTGCCGCAGGATCAGATGATCGGCAGGAAGCACAAGAAGGATGGTATCGTCATCGTCTGTCAGGGCACAGAACTCTACAGCCCCGCACACCGCGGGCGCGGTATTGCGGCCAAGGGGTTCAAGAAGGATGGAATAATTTGCAACAACTGCCAGGGCATCAATCTGGCTGCGGGTGATAAAACGATGTTCCTCGCCCACCACCACCACCGGGGCCAGGACATCCGCAAGTTGACAGACCCGCAGCACCGTGGTCTGGAGCAGGGAAGTCTCATCAATCAACGGCAGAAGCTGTTTGGGATAAAGCTCCCGGGACAAGGGCCACAGCCTGGAGCCGGTGCCGCCGGCCAGGATTACGGGTTGGATTTTATACACGTTATGCTCTCCTTAAAAAAGGGTATCAACATTCAGATTAATCTTTCAGCTATCAAGTAAAACAGACGCGCTTCACGCCTCTGATGATTGTAATAATTTGACACATTTTTTCTTAATTTGAATTTGTTATTGCTTGTCCACGAGAAGTAAAGGATATGCCCTGTTGCTTTTCTGCGCCAATCATTACGCACTCAACAAGTGGCAGATTGACTGATTTTTCCGACTTCCATACAACTACAAAGTTAGCACCTGATCCACCAGCCTTATCTTTGTAAGGGACAATATAACGTGTTGACTCAAGAGGACCAAGGACGATATTTTGATCTAAATATTTCTTGAGGATCTCCCCTTTTGTTCCGTAATAGTCAACCGCTGTAATTGTAATTGCTTGTTTGAGGTCAACATTTCTGATGCTGAGAGTCACAGTCAACAACAGTGGCAGTTCGCGATTACCGGCATAAATATGGGAGTAGGCGGGCACATAAAGCGTTTGACCTTTTGCAAGCACTATCGCTTCGTCCGCATGGGCAAACGATAAAAAATTGCTCACTACAGTAACCATAAAAAGAAACATAGACAAAATGCCTCTACTTTTCATAAAATTCCCTTTTTTTACAAAAAAGTTTCAACTGATTTCAGCAAGTTTTTTAAAGTCATTCCGTTCTTGTTGGTTACCCACTACCGCCACTAAATCACCTTCCTGGAAAGAGTAATCTGCTTTGGGATTGGAGTAAAAGACTTTTTCATGGATAATCCCGACAATTGAGGCCCCGGTTATGGTGCGGATAGCTGCCTCCTTAATACTCTTGCTGATCAAAGGGCTACGTGGTTCAAGCGCAACCCAGGAAATTTCCAACATATTTTTTATATTACCAAGATTATTCAGAAGTTGCTGATCAATGTTCGATTGATAAATGGGCGCATAGAGTTGTTGTCGTACCGAATCCGTATATTGTTGAATGGCAGCTACAGGGACCTCGAGGCAGAGAAGCGCCTGCCGGGCAATCTCCAGCCCTGCCTCCATTTCCGGCAGCACAGCCATATAAACCCCACTTTCATAAAGCGCCTGGGCCTGCTCAATCCCCTCTGCCCGAACGATGATATGCAATTCCGGCCGCAGAGTATGAGCCTGTCTTACAATTGACTGAGACGTAACAACAGCAGGCGTCGTAATCAGTAAAAGTCTGGCTGTCTGTACCTTTGAGACCTCAAGCACTGTTGACTGACTCATATCACCATAGATCACGGGAAAAGTTGCCGTCTTGCATTCTACCATGCGCTGATGATTCAATTCAATAATGACAAAAGGAAGATGGAGTTGGGTCAAGACTTGGGCAATATGTTGTCCCACCCGCCCGCCTCCGGCAATGATCACATGATCATGAAGTCCGGAATGCGGTATATTTTCTGTTTGTATCGACTCATACTTAAAAAGGTGCTTTTTTAATTTATAGAGGGGTGAAGCCATGTCTGCAGCAAACGGAGTCAGCACCATGCTCAAAACGGATATGGCGAGAATAAGCGAATACATATTCTGGTCGATTGCCTGCGTTTCAAGTCCGACCCGGGCAAGAACAAAGGCAAATTCACCGACCTGAAACAGACCGAGGCCGACAGCAATAGGAACAATATTGATATAGCCAAAGAGTATGGTCAGCACGGAAAAGAGTGTTCCCTTGAAAAGTGCGATAATTAAAACGAGCGAGAGGATCTTGCCCCAGTTGGCGAACAAAAAAGCCGGATCAAGAAGCATGCCAACCGATGTAAAAAACAAAAGACCAAAGATATCCCGCAAGGGAACAATATCACTCAGGGCCTGATGGCCATAATCAGACTCACTGAGGACCATGCCGGCAACAAAGGCGCCAAAGGCAAAGGACAGCCCGAAGAGATAGGTGGCATACCCGACCCCGAGGCCTATGGCGGTTATGGATAAGATAAAAAGCTCCCGGGAGTTCCAGCGGGCCACATGTGCCAACAACCACGGGAGTACCTTTCTGCCCACATAGAGCATGACCAGAAGGAAGATAACAGACTTGATTACGGCAATGGCAACGAGAGGCAAGCCTGCCTTGGGATCGCTCAGTTGCGGAAGGATAATCATCATCGGGATGACAGCCAGATCCTGAACAATGAGCATACCGATCATGACCCGACTGGAAAGTGTCCCCACAAGCCCCCTGCTCATGAGGGTCTTGAGTGTCACCATGGTACTGGAAAGGGAGAGCAGGGCTCCGAGCCATATGGCACTCACGACAGACCAGCCCAAATACCTGCCAAGATAAAAGCCGGCAATGATGGTAAGAAGAATTTGGACAGGAGTGCCTATCAAGGCAATATTACGGACCGGTTTCAACTCACTGAGAGAAAATTCCAGCCCCAGCGCAAACAAAAGAAGGGCAACT
>JANMTN010000129.1:0-2259 GCA_031390685.1 Desulfobulbaceae bacterium | reverse complement strand
GTCGGCGAAGAAGGCAATGGGCGTGGAGCCTAATCCTGCGATCAGAAACTGACGATCTTGCTCATCCCTGATCAGATTGCCGATAAAATCAATCCTGGGAATTTTGACATCTTCTGCCAGTTTCTTGATCTTGAGGGCCGTACGAATAGAAGAGCGGGAGGGGATGACCACAATCAGTAACCGATCAATGCCGGCAATGGTGCCCCGTCCCAGGTGTTCCACTCCTGCCTCCATGTCGAGCAGGACCACCTGATTGGGTGACAGCAGGAGCTTGGTCAGCATCCGGCGCAGCACATTGTTTTCCGGGCAGGCGCAGCCCTTGTCGCCGGTCTGGATCGCGCCCAGCACCATCAGTTTGAGCCCCTCATGACTGATCATGAAGTCGTGGAGCAGGTCATTTACCAGGGGGTTCATGTTGTAAAAAGGGGATCCTTCCACCTTGCCGGAGCGTTCAACCAGGAGCTTGGTCATCTCGGCAATGGGTTTGATCCTTTCAATATCTTTGACTCCCAGGGTTTCCGCCATATGCGGACTGGGGTCGGCGTCAATGATCAGGACATCCTTACCCGCATTCTTGAATTCATTGGCCAGAAGGGCCATAATGGTGGTCTTGCCGACCCCGCCTTTGCCGCTGATTGCAATCTTCATCCTTCCCTCCCTCTCTTTCTCTTGCTTGCTGAAACAAAATGATTAAGATACACTCTACTTATGTATCTTATTTATTGTCAGACGTAAACTATGAAAAGGAGAATTGACATGTACGAAAATACAAATCAGATTACCTTGGCCCAGGCCCGGCAGGAGGCGTCCACCATCTTTCTGGCCAAGGTATTTAACTGGATGGCAATTGGTCTTGGGCTTACCGGTATCGTTGCCTTTTTTGCCGCTTCCTCCGGAATTGCCACGCAGATTGTGGCCAGCCCCCTGTTCATTATCTTGATTCTCGCTGAACTGGGCATGGTCTTTTATCTCTCGGCGCGGGTGGACAAGATTCAGGCCTCGACGGCTACCGGGCTTTTTGTCGGGTACGCTATCATTAACGGCTTGACCTTGTCCACCATTTTTCTGGCCTATACGCAATCATCCATTGCCGGCACCTTTTTTATTACGGCCGGGATGTTTGGCGCCATGGCCGTTTACGGTCTGGTGACCAAGCGTGATCTCTCAGGTCTGGGATCTTTTCTCTTCATGGGCCTGATCGGGATTATTATTGCCTCGCTGGTCAATATGTTTTTTAAGAGTTCCGCCATGTCCTGGGTGATTTCCATGGCCGGAGTCCTGATCTTTACCGGACTTACAGCGTATGATGTGCAGAGAATCAAGACCATAGGCGAGCAGGGGATCATGACCCAGGGTGAGGAGATGGTCAGGAAGGGTTCGATCATGGGCGCCCTGGCCCTTTATCTTGATTTTATCAACCTGTTTCTCATGTTGCTCAGATTCTTCGGGGGCAGCAGGGATTAAAAGGAATTATTATTGGCATGATTAAGAGAAAGGCATGTCCCGCATGGCGCGCGGCATGCCTTTCTTGTTTAGAAACCGTTAAGAGATGGGCAAGGCGCTTTTTGCTCATCTCTTTTACGGATTCTTATGCTGTTGCGTAGAAACCGTTAAGAGATGGGCAAGGCGCTTTTTGCTCATCTCTTTTACGGATTCTTATGCTGTTGCGTAGAAGCCGTTAAAGTCTTGAGCAAGGTTTTTTTTTTGCTTAAGGCTTTTTACGGATTCTTATGCCGCTTCACCACAACAGCCAATCTGTTGCGGCTGTTATGGTGAGTGGCGTCTGGCCGCTAATGTGGACTTTATAGCTCATATGAATTGAGTGAGGAGACATTTTCTTATGCATACATCACTGGCGGGAAAACGAATTGTGGTCGGCGTAACGGGCAGTATTGCCGCTTTTAAGGTCGCGGGTTGGGTGAGTAATCTTACCAAGGAAGAGGCGCGGGTCGCGGTGATCATGACTGACTCGGCCTGTCGCTTTGTTGCCCCCCTGACCTATGCCGCCCTTACCGGTGAGCGGGTGAATACCGGCCTTTACGCGCCGGAAGACGCCGAGACCATCCCCCATATCCAGCTGGCACGGGAGGCTGATCTTCTTGTTATTGCCCCGGCCACGGCCCACACCATTGCCCGCCTGGCGTATGGCCTGGCTGATGATCTGCTGACATGCTCGGTCCTGGCTACCAGGGCGAAGGTCTTGGTTTGTCCGGCCATGAACGCTCAGATGTACAGCCATCCAGCCGTGCAGGAAAATAT
>JANMTN010000065.1:0-2899 GCA_031390685.1 Desulfobulbaceae bacterium | reverse complement strand
ACCAAGATCGTGCTCCACTTCCTCAAGGGTATAAGTCTTACTGCGACCTGCACGAATATCGATCAAACGTTGTTCTGCCAAGTACAAATCTTCGAGATCATCAAGTCCTTTTTCGATGAGTTCTCGTAGGTAGAAAGCTTTGGTGCGTCCAGTGTGTTCAGCCAGAAAATCTAATCTTTGTTCAATCTCAGTATTGAGTCGAATTGAAGTAGCCATAGTAGAACCTCCGTTAAATACGTGCATTCCTTGTATTCAAGGTATCACAAATCCATTATATGTCAGCAGTTTTTCATCTGGCTATTAAAGGAAGAAGGGATCAGGTCTTGAGATATAATTTTCACCAAAGCCAGTCAGTTCACAAATTTCAGAATAGGCTTTTTAGCGCCTCGCACCAAAAATCAAAAAATATCACAATTTTCCATTTATTTCCTATTTCCCCTTTACTTTGATTTTTTCCTCCACTACAATTTTCAGAATTAAGCATTCTTGTTATTGTAGATTATGATGTAAATCTTCAGGGCAGGGATACACTTTTCCTCATAATGAGGAAAGAAAAAGAAAAGGAGAAAAAAATGTTAAAAAAGACAGTAATGTTCGTTTTTGCTCTACTTTTTTTTGTTAATGCCGCTTTGGCAGCCGTTAATATCAATAAAGCCGACCAGGCCGCATTGGAGACCCTTCCAGGGATTGGCGCGGCAAAGGCCACTGCCATTATTGACCACCGCACCAAACATGGTAATTTTAAGACCAAGGAAGAACTGGGCGAGGTCAAAGGAATTGGCCCCAAGATCATGGAAAAATTGAAAAAAGATATAGAGATATAGTACCCCGCCCCTGAGTGAACCGGATTGACAAGAATCAGTACAATCGATCTCTGGCCATTCCGGATATAAGGGCACAATAAAAAAAGCCGAAAGGGCCTGATTTGATAACAATCAGGTCCTTTCGGCTTTTTACGTAACAACTCAGGTAGATAGACTGAAGGCCGAAGGTTTTTAGGAACAAAGAATGCATGACCATACAAAATGCCGGATTTTTGATATGCTGGCTTGATCCGAGCGTTATGTAATGATTAACATATGCTCATAAAGAGGTTGAGGCACTGATATAATATATGTCTGCCTATTTTCCTCTGTCAGCGAAGTCGGCCGCGTATGGGCCTCCTGTTTGGCCTTGACAGAGATCTTTTTTCGTTGTAAAAATTTCCCCCTACCATAATTATATAGTCTCATTCGTTCCCTGTCCCTTGACAGTTCGGGAAGCCAACAATATTGTATTTTTTCAACCTCTGTCCATACAGGCAGTTTTTATTTCATTTATCAGGAGAAATAATACATGTGTCGTTTAGCCCTGAAAACCGCCATTGAGCCTTTTTCACCCTATGAGGTTCTCACCGCCATGGAAGCCATGCAGGAAGGCTATGATGGCTCCGGGCTTGGCCTGTTATTGCGCGGTCTGCACTTTGAGCATTACAAATACGATTCAAAGCACCCTGTTCTTTCCGGGATTGCCCATAGTGAAGCAGCATGGCAGCGCCTGAACAGCATTATGGCGCAGCGTGGTTATGAACTGAAATATGACCACGAATTTGAGACCCATCCCGCGATGGTCGAGGCCAAGGATCGCTATCGCTATTTTGTCCGGGTCTACAAGATGCCCTCGGCCTTTGAGGGCAAGAGCACGGAAGAGATCGAGAATGAACTGATGCTCACCCGGCTGTTCCTGCGGGCCGACGGGGAAGAAAACGGCAACGATCTCACCGCCTTTTCCTTCTGGCCGGATGTGGCCATGATCAAGGAAGTGGGCTGGCCCATGGAGATCGGCAACGCCCTGACCCTCCATGACAACCGGATCACCTCCAGAATCTGCATGGCCCAGGGACGGCAGAACACCAACTACGGTATCAACCTCTATGCCTGCCACCCGTTCTTCATCCAAGGCATTGCCACCATGACCAACGGCGAGAATACCGCCTTTGTGCCTATCCGCGACTGGCTGCTCGGCAAGCATTTCCCCGGTTATACCGGCTATCAGAGTGACTCCGAGGTCTTTGCCCATATCCTCCATTACACCCTGAGACAGCTCAAACTGCCCCTGCAGGCATATAAACACATCATCACCCCACTCAAAAACGCGGAACTGGACAAACACCCCCAGGGCGTTTTCCTTAAAGGATTGCGTGATGCCTGTCGCCGCTTGATCATTGACGGTCCCAATGCAGTTATCGGCACCCTGCCCGATGAGACCTGCCTGCTGGTCATGGATCATAAAAAGATGCGGCCGGCTACCGTCGGCGGCCGTGACGGGGCCTGGGCCATGGCCTCCGAGATATGCGGGGTGGCCGCCATGATTCCCGACCGTGACCCGGCCCTTGATTTTCAACCTATGCGTGAACATACAATTATTGTACCACCAGAGAGAAAGGAACTGACAATATGGTCTCAGCTCGATCCGTATCCGTTGGCCCAAGTAGCTTAGGCTACACGGACCTCCCCTGGATAATCCAGCACCGGGAAGACAGGTGCACCCTCTGCGGACGATGCACCGCTGTCTGCCCGAAAGAAGCAATTTATCTGGCCTACCGGCGGCAGAGGATGCCGAAACTTGATGTCCTCAAGAAGGCACGCGGCAATGAGTACCGAACTTTTGTCGGCATTCGCCAGAAGACCAACATGGCCAATACCTGTATCGGCTGTTCCATGTGCGTTATGGTCTGTCCCAATGAGGCGATCATGCCGGTGCCCAATACCAATGAGCACCGCACCCTCTTCTTCCACAACCAGAAAGGGCAGCCCCAGACCCGTGGCGGCCGGAGAAATATCAGCGGTCCGAATCTGCTTGACCGGATCATGTTTGACCGCATTTCCATGCTCACCGATCCGGCACTCGACGCCGGACG
>JANMTN010000031.1:0-2087 GCA_031390685.1 Desulfobulbaceae bacterium | reverse complement strand
GTCAAACATTTTCATGGCTCTTTCGGGCTTCACTTGCAGAAGCATGCAAGCTGTGCTACTTTTCAGGTGTCGGATGAGAGTTCCCTTATTCAATTTTTTTTGAGAGTTGTGTAGTTTTGCCTACTATGCCCATGCCCCCCGAAACAACACTGGCAGATATCGACTGGAATCTGCTGTGGCAGAATGCAAGAAAACAGAAGTCCTGGTCCAGCAAGGGGGCGGCTGACTGGGATAGAAAGGCAGCCTCTTTTGCCACCAGAAATGCGGGGACTTCCTATGTCTCTCTCTTGCTGGAGCGTCTGCCGCTCAATCCGGATCGAACCATCCTTGACATGGGGTCAGGGCCAGGAACACTGGCTATCCCTCTGGCGGGGCGGGTGCGCTCGGTAACTGCTGTTGACTACTCAGCAGGGATGCTTGAGGTCCTGACCAGGCAGGCCCAGGCAAAAAATATCCAGAATATCCGAACCATTCAAGGGGCATGGGAAGATGACTGGCGGCAACTGGGAATAGAAAAACACGATATTGCCATTGCCTCCCGATCGCTGGCGGTTGACAACCTCTCCCTTGCCCTGCAGAAACTCAACGATCATGCCGGCGAGTATGTCTTCATCGCCGACCGGATATCGCCAACTCCTTTTGATCCGGCCGCCTTTGCCGCCATTGGCCGCAAGTTTCAGTCAGGCCCGGATTATATCTACACCGTCAATATCCTCTATACCATGGGTATTCATCCCTGTATTGATATCCTGAAACTGGACCGGGATTCGGTGTTTGCTGACAGGGAAGAGGCCCTGCAGGCCTATGGCTGGATGTTCAAAGACCTCAGCGCCAAGGAAGAAGACGCTTTACAGCGCTATCTCGAGTCCAGGATCATTTCCTCTGAGGGAAATCAGATTACCATCCGCCGCGAACATCCTCCCCAGTGGGCCCTCATCTGGTGGAAAAAAGACCGTCCTCTGGAGTAAGAATGTCACAAGAAATAAGCCGTTATAAAATAATACCATCATCAGGATGGAAAAAACGGCATAAGGAGCCGTAACGAAATGGAAAAAAATGAAATGGTTATTTCGCAACGGCTCCTGAATACCTATGATGTCGCGGTGATTGGCGCCGGGCATGCCGGTTGTGAGGCCGCCCTGGCTGCCGCCAGAATGGGGTGCAAGACTCTGGTCGTCGTCATCAATGTCGATACCATTGGCGCCATGTCCTGTAATCCGGCCATCGGCGGTTTGGCCAAAGGGCATCTGGTGCGGGAGATTGACGCCTTGGGTGGTGAAATGGCCAGGAATATTGATGCCACCTCCATTCAGTTCCGGCGCCTCAACACCAGCAAGGGTCCGGCCGTCCGTTCTTCCAGGGCTCAGGCCGATCGTCTGCTCTACCGTTTGCGGATGAAGTCCGTCCTCGAAAATCAGGAAAATCTGGAAATCCGCCAGGCAGTGGTTGATTCGCTGTTGGTGGAAGATGGCCGGATCTGCGGGCTTGTCACCTCGCTGGAGGAAGAGATTCGGGTGGGGGCCGTGGTGGTGGCCACCGGCACCTTCTTAAACGGCCTGATTCATGTGGGACTCAAACATTTTCCGGCCGGCCGCATGGGGGATAGCCCTTCAACCAGTCTGGCCCGATGGTTGAAAGAGGCTGGATTTCGGGTGGGGCGGATGAAGACCGGAACGGTGCCGCGTATTGCCGCCGGCAGTATCAATTACTCCGAACTGGAAATTCAGCACAGCGATCAGCCGCCCGTCCATTTTTCCTTTGACAATAGAGGGGAGTATGCCCTGCCCCAGCGGCCCTGTTATATCACCTATACCAATAGCCGCACCCATGCCATCATCAGGGCGGGCATCGACAAGTCCCCCATGTATACCGGGATTATTGAAGGGATCGGGGCCAGGTATTGTCCATCCATTGAGGACAAGGTCATGCGCTTCCCGGACAAAGACCGTCATCAGGTCTTTCTGGAACCGGAAGGGCTGGATACCACGGAGGTCTATCCCAATGGCCTGCCCACCAGCCTGCCGCTTGCGACCCAGGTGGCGATGATCCAGAGCATCAAAGGGCTGGAACAGGCCCGGATCATCCGC
>JANMTN010000028.1:0-2132 GCA_031390685.1 Desulfobulbaceae bacterium | reverse complement strand
GCTGCAGCAACAGCAGAGGATATCGTGCTCATTGCCGGCAAAGGGCATGAGCTGTATCAGCTCAGTCAGGATGGCAAGCGTTTTTTTGATGATAGTCTTGAGGCAAAAAAGGCGCTGACCGCCTGGAAGCTTGAGAGTCTTAAGCTGGCTACCAAGGGCGTGTTGACTTCTGGCCCGCTGGAGGCAGCAGAGTTTGGGGCAGTGGTCACGGACAGCCGGAAGGTGGCGGTGGGCGATATCTTTGTGGCCCTTGCCGGTGAGCGCTTTGACGGTCATGATTTTCTGGAACAGGTGGTGGCGGCGGGTGCAGGTTGTCTTGTTGTTGGCAAGGACACACCTCAAGAGATGCTTCCCGCCATTCCCTGTCTGTTGGTGGATGATACCTTGCGGGCCCTTGGCGATCTGGCCGCGTATCGACGGCAGGTGATGAAGACGGTCAGTCATCCGTTGGTGGTGGGGATTACCGGAAGTTGCGGCAAGACCACGGTCAAGGAGATGATTGCAGCGATTTTTGAACAGCATTGGCCCTCCCACCAGGATGCGCCGCCTGACCAGGTACTGAAGACCAGAGGCAATTTTAATAACCTTATCGGGTTGCCTCTCTCGCTCTTACCCCTAGGCCCAGGACAGAAAGCGGCCATTCTGGAGATGGGGATGAACCGGCTTGGTGAGATCGCCAGGCTGGCTCAGATCGCTGATCCTGATATTGCCTGTATCGTCAATATCCATGCCGTACATCTGGAGGGCTTGCATTCTCTGGAAGGGGTTGCCCGAGCCAAAGAGGAGTTGTTTGCCGGCAGCGGTGCAGGAACTATGCTGGTTGTTAATCTGGATGATCCCCTTGTGCGGGCCTGTGCCGAGAGGTATCCGCAAAAAAAGATTTCATATGCCGCAGGTGAAGAAGGTATGCGCTATGCGCCTATGGTCTTTGCTTCTGACGTGCAGAAAGCGGGAAACGTCGCCCAGAGTTTTGTTCTCCATGTTGCCGGGGAGACAATGCCTGTGACCTTGCATGTGCCAGGCGTTCATAATGTTTCCAATGCCGTGGCTGCCGCCGCTATTGCCTGTGCCGCCGGGATTGGCATCAGTGAGATTGCCAGAGGCCTTGGGAACTTTCAGCCTGCCGATAAACGCATGCAGATTGTCACAGGAAAGGGCGGATTGTCTATTTTAAATGATACCTATAATGCCAATCCGGCCTCCATGCGGGCAGGGCTTGCGACCCTCGCTCAGCAGGACGGCGGAAGACGGGTGGCCATTCTGGGAGATATGCTGGAGCTGGGTCCGACAAGCGCCAGCGCGCACCGGGAGGTGGGGTGTTATGCGGCGGATCAGGGTGTTGACTATCTGGGCCTCGTCGGAAATTTTGCCGATGACACTGCCACCGGGGCCAGGATGGCAGGCATGGATAGCCAGCGGATCAGGGTTTTTCAGGAGAAGAAAGATGTGGCGGCCTGGATTGAAGGGCTGCTGGCTGCGGGTCAGTTGCAGGCTGGCGACTGGTTACTGGTCAAAGGTTCAAGGGGCATGCGTCTTGAAGCCGTGGTTGAGCAGTTAATGGTTCCTTGAAGAGTTCAAGGGATCCTCTTTTAATTTAACACTTACAATCAGCTATGCTCTACCATCTCCTCTATCCACTGCATACGATCTTCAGCGGGTTTAACGTCTTTCGCTATATTACCGTGCGCTCTATTGGCGGGGCGGTGACAGCCTTTCTTCTGGTGATTATTCTGGGGCCGATGTTTATCAGGGCCTTGCGTCGTTTTCAGATAGGACAGGTGGTGCGGGATGACGGGCCGGCAACCCATCTGGCAAAGCAGGGGGTGCCTACCATGGGCGGGGTGCTGATCCTCTCTGCCATTACGTGTTCGACGCTGCTTTGGGCCAGGCTGGACAGTTCGTTTGTGTGGTTGCTGCTTTTTGTGACCCTTTTTTTTGGCATGATTGGCGCCATTGATGATCTGAAAAAGGTACGCAAGAAAAACAGCAAAGGACTGAGTGCCGGAGCAAAAATGGTACTGCAGATTGGCGGCGCCTCGATGGTAGGTCTGTTTGCGTTTCTGCATCCAGGATTTGACGGGCAGTTGAGTGTGCCTTTTTTTAAAAATATTCGTCCGGATCTTGGCTGGTTC
>JANMTN010000025.1:0-4820 GCA_031390685.1 Desulfobulbaceae bacterium | reverse complement strand
CCCGAGGATTCCCATGCACCCTGATGAATGTTATGTCTATCTGCGGGCCATCGAGTATGATCTGGGTGCGGAAAAACGGTTGGCCCTGACAAGGTTTTTCCGTATCTGATTGATCGGGGCGAGGGATCGGCGCAATCGCTGCCCTTGAAGATCGTTGAAAGTTAACGATAGAAAATAGAAGACATAAGGGTAAAAGGGGAGAGAGCGAGAAATGGGAAACAGGCAAGTACCGAAGAAAATTCTGGTGGCAGTGACTGGCGCCTCGGGTATGCTCTATCTCCAGTCCTTTTTGACGGCCATTCAAGACCTTGATCTGGTGGTCCATGGTATCTGTTCCGAGGCCGGACAAAAGGTGCTGGGGCTGGAAAAGGGGCTGACCCCGCAGGATCTGCCGGCGGTCAGCGTCTGGTTTGACTGCCGTGATTTTGCCGCTCCCCCGGCCTCCGGCTCCAGCGGCTACGAATCCATGCTGGTACTGCCCTGCAGCATGGGGACCCTTGCCGCCATTGCCGCCGGGATCTCCGCCAATCTGATCCAGCGCTGCGCCGATGTGATGTTGAAAGAACGCAAGGACCTGGTGCTGGCGGTGCGGGAAACACCTCTGAACCGGACCCATCTCAAGAATATGCTGGCGGCCCATGATGCCGGGGCCATCATCTGCCCGCCCATGCCAGGCTATTATCTGCAACCTGCCACTCTGGAAGAGGCTGCCGATACCTTTTCCTGGCGGCTTGCCGATCAGATCGGGCTTGATATTCCGGGGCGGCGGCGCTGGGGCGTTGAGGCATAAGAAATGTTCAAAAAAATTGCCATCCTCCTTGAGATGATCAAGTTCAAGCTCACGGTCTTTGCCTTGCCCTTTGCCTTGATGGGGGCGTTTCTGGCGGGCCGTGAGGCGCCGGATGGGATGACCTTGCTGTGGGTGGTCCTGGCCATGGTCGGGGCCCGCACCTGCGCCATGGGCTTTAACCGCATTGTTGACCGCCGTTTTGACCGCGCCAATCCCCGGACTGCGGGCCGGGCCATTCCCGCGGGCGAGGTGCGGCTGGTGGAGGCCTGGGCCATGGTGACACTCGCCGGGCTCCTTTTTTTCTTCGCCTGTTATCAACTCAACGACCTGACCCTGAAGCTGGCGCCTCTGGCTCTGACCTTGACCCTTCTTTATTCCCTGACCAAGCGCTTTACCTCGCTGTGCCATCTGGTTCTTGGTGTGGCCCTGGCCTTTTCGCCCCTTGGCGGCTGGGTGGCGGTGTCGGGAAGCCTGTCTGGCTTTCCCTGGGCGCTGTCTCTTGGCGTCCTCTTCTGGGTGGCCGGTTTTGATGCCATCTATGCCTGTCTGGATGCGGATTTTGACCGGGCCGCGGGTCTGCACTCCCTGCCCTCGCGGCTGGGGCGGGAGAATGCCTTGAGAATGGCGGTGGGATTTCATGTCCTGGCCTTTATTCTCTTTATCCTGACCGGGGTGCAGGCCCGACTCAATCTCTGTTATTATCTCGGCATCGTGCTCACCGCCGCCGTCCTTTTCTATCAGCATCTGGTGGTCAACCCCCGGGATCTGTCGCGGATTCAGGGTTCTTTCTTTTCCCTGAACGGGTTGATCAGCCTCACCCTTTTTGCCGCCACCTGGCTTGCTCTGCTGACCGGAAAAGGGTGAATTGTAGAGGGGATAGGAAGCAGGTTTTACATTTTGATATTCGTAAAAGTTCCAGAAATATGGGGACTCCATATCAATTTTTTGGAAAAAAGGCGGATAGAAAGAATCTTTTAAGAGTTGTTAAGCATCCAATGTTCATAGAGGCAACTCGATAAGGAATTTAAACAGAGAGAGCCGGGCCGAGGAGATCGTGGCTGGAGAAGCAGTTTTTATCTTTCTGAGTATAGCATTTCACTGGTGATCAATTCCCACGGGAAAAGTGCGAAAAGTCCTACCATTCTTTAAAAAATCCGCATAGAATATAATTTTAGAATCACATCCGCCTGGTTCGGCGTACCAGATAAGTGTGGTGTCCCATAACTCCTCTCTAAGTGCCCTGGCGTGATGAGAGAAAATGCAGTCCTTTCTATTCCCAATACCTAAGGAGAAAACCATGAAAAAGAGACTCTGTGTTGTCGCGATGATGGCAGTTCTGATGCTGTGGGGCTGTACCCCGGATGAAAAAAAGGGCGAGGCTCCGGTGCCGAAAATGGCGCCCACTGCTGTGCAGGTTAAGGACAAGGCTATAGAAGCGACCAGGGTGGCTAAAGAAAAGCTTAAAGAAGCGACCAAGGAGGTTGCCGAAGCGACCAAGGCGGTGGAAGAAAAAGTTGAAGAAAAGATTGGACAAAAGGCGGAACAAAAGGCTGCGGTAGCGGTTCAGGAAGAAAAGGTCGAAGAAGCAACCAAGGCGGTGGATGCAGCGGTTGAAGAAAAGGTGGAAAAAGAGGCTGTGGTAGCGGTTCAGGAAGAAAAGGTCGAAGAAGCGACCAAAGCGGTGGATGAAGCGGTTGAGAAAAAGGTGGAACAAGAGGCTGTGGTAGCGGTTCATGAAAAAAAGGTCGAGACCGCTGAGAAAGTGGAGAAAAAGGCCGCATCCGTGGTGGAAAAGGAGGGACAGGCGGCCACGACCACGGTGGAAAGCGTTGTCATTGACAACAAAAAAGGCAAGGTCGTTCTGTCGCACAAGAAACACGCCGAGGCCTATGGTTGTACTGCCTGCCACGGTGACCAGAAACCGGGACCGTTCAAGATGGAAAAAGATAAGGCCCATGCCCTCTGCCAGGGCTGTCATAAGGAGAAAAAGGCCGGTCCCACCACCAACTGTGCTGAGTGCCATCAGAAAACAGATAAGAAGGCCATCGAGGGTTGCTGATCTTTTCATTTTCTGTCCTCCGCAGTAATGGGAACAGAGAATGATTCCTTTAATAATTTGATGGACAAAGAATCCACCTCCTCCGGGGAGTGGATTCTTTGTTTTTACGACAACGATTACCGCCATCCATTATCTCGCCACCAAAGCGCCTGGGTTTCAGACCGCTTTCCGTCATATTCAATCCCTTCTTTCTCTTTTGGGTATTGCCCCTGTGAGTCGTGTGGTGCTTGAAGATGTGGCTGCATCAAAATTTGCTGATTTCGAAAATGCCGTTCTGCATGAAGCCGCAGGCCATGCCGGCAAATTTATTGTAACCAGAAATCATTCATTAATGATAGAGAATCATTAATGAATAATAGTTTTTATCCGGTGTGATGTTGGAGCGTTATCCTGATCGCTTAAAGCTTCTGTCACGGTCATATTTCACTGGCATTGAAAAAAAAAGTGTTTATACTTAATCATTTTATGTCCCTTGGGTAAGCAGGGACCAGGCCATGAAATTTGCAATAACTGCATGAAGATTTTATTCTAATGATAAGGAGAATATAATGAAACTGATTCTGTTGGGCGCCCCTGGCGCTGGATAAGGCACCGTTGCCAAGTTTTTGACCGCACTCGTTGGCTCGGTCCAGATCTCTACCGGTGATATCCTGCGCGGCGCTGTCCAGGCGAAAACAGAGCTGGGTCGTGAGGCCGAGGCCTTCATGAAACGTGGCGATCTGGTGCCTGATTCCCTGATCATGGGGATCATGGAAAAAAGATTGCAGGAGCCTGACTGTGCCAAGGGCTTTTTGCTCGATGGTTTTCCCCGCACCATTCCCCAGGCTGAGGAGTTGACCCAGCTTCTGGATAAGTTAAACATTAAACTTGATATGGCCGTTGATATTGATGTGCCCCGCGACATCATCCTCGATCGGCTCTGTACCCGCCGGACCTGCGAGAATCCGAAATGTCAGGCCATCTATAATGTGAAATCCAACCCACCCAAGGTGGAGGGGATCTGCGACAAGTGTGGCGCCCGTGCAGTACAGCGCGAGGATGAGACCGAGACGGCCATCACCCATCGGCTTGAGACCTATAACGAGAAGACCGCTCCCCTCATCGGTTTTTACCGGGAGAAAGGCCTGCTGATGAGTGTGCCTGCCACCTCCAGTGATGACGTCATTAACGCCGTGAAGGCGAAACTGAATCTGTAGGATTTTAGGTGCCGTTATGAAATAAGCAGTGCTTTTTTGCTTATTTTATTACGGCACCTTATGCCGCTTCCAAGAAACAGCCAATCTTTCCGGCTGTTTCTTGGAGTGGCGTCTGGCAGAATATACAGTAAGGCTGTCCGGTTATGACCGGCTGTCCGGGTATGACCGGGCAGCCTCTTTTCTTAACTCAGCAAGGAGATGTGAGCAAATGACTCAGACAATTGTGACCACTGATTTTGCGGGACTGAACCTGGTGCATCGGGGAAAGGTCAGGGATATGTACGCCATTCCTGGTCATGATGATAAGCTGCTTATGGTGGCCACCGACCGGATCTCGGCCTATGATGTGGTGATGGATGACCCGGTCCCGGGCAAGGGCCGAATCCTGACCCAGATCTCTCTGTTCTGGTTTGACCTGCTCGGCGATATTGTTGACAATCACCTGATCACCTCCGATGTCAGTGAGTATCCCGCGCTGTGTCAACCCTATGCCGATCAATTGCGCGACCGCTCCATGCTTGTTCGCAAGACCCAGCCCCTGTCCATTGAGTGTATCGTCCGCGGCTATCTCTCCGGTTCGTTCTGGAGCGCCTATCAGCAAAATCCAACGGTCTGCGGCTTTGCCCTGCCTGCCGGGATGCGGGAATCCGACCGGTTTCCTGAGCCCCTTTTTACCCCCTCCACCAAGGCGGCCCTGGGCACCCATGACGAGAATATATCCCTTGCCGCCATGGAAGAGATGTTCGGCAAAGAGCGGGCCCGTGAGATCGCCGAT
>JANMTN010000006.1:0-5888 GCA_031390685.1 Desulfobulbaceae bacterium | reverse complement strand
GCGCATGCATGCCGCTAAAAAACTTGCTCGCATTGAAAATGAGATGAAGATGGAAGCGGATAAAAAAGGGAAGAATATTCTGGCCCTTGCCATCTCTCGTTATGCCGGTGATTATGTCGCGGACAAAACGGTATCCATGGTTCCGCTGCCCAATGACGAGATGAAAGGCAGGATCATTGGGCGCGAGGGGCGAAATATCCGGGCCATTGAGGCGGCAACGGGTATTGATATCATTATCGACGATACGCCCGAGGCTGTGATTCTTTCCGGATTTAATCCGGTACGCCGCGAAGTCGCTCGTCTTGCCCTGCTGCAGCTTATCAGTGATGGCCGGATTCATCCTGCCCGGATTGAAGAGGTGGTAGCCAAGGTCACCAAAGAACTTGAGGCAGCCATGCGGGAGGCCGGAGAGCAGGCTACTTTTGATGTGGGTGCCCATGGGGTTCATGTGGAGTTGATTAATTTTCTTGGCAGGTTGAAATATCGAACCAGCTATGGCCAGAATGTCCTCCAGCATTCTCTGGAAGTGGCGTTTCTCTGTGGCATTATGGCCGCAGAATTGGGCATTGATGTGAAAATGGCCAAGAGGGCTGGTCTGCTCCATGATATCGGCAAGGCGGTTGATCATGAGGTGGAAGGTTCACATGCGATTATCGGTCGTGATCTGGCCAAGAAATATGGCGAACCAGAGGAAGTGGTGTATGCGATTGGGGCTCATCACGAAGACCTGCCGCCGCAAAGTGTCCTTGATATCCTGGTGCAGTCGGCGGACGCCTTGTCCGGCGCCAGGCCCGGAGCACGGAAAGAGATGCTTCAGACCTATGTGAAGCGCTTGGAAGATCTTGAAAATATCGCAAATTCATTTGAAGGTGTTGAAAAATCATACGCTATCCAGGCCGGAAGGGATCTGCGGATTATTGTTGATTCCAAAAAGATTCAGGATGCCGAGGCCATTCTGCTCAGTCAGGATATTGCCAAGAGCATTGAGGCGCAACTGACTTATCCCGGGCAGATACGGGTCACCGTTATTCGGGAGACCAGAGCCGTGGAATTTGCCAGATAGTCTGGCCTTGAGAGGAAAAATCACACCTATGCCTTCCATTGATGAACAGATAAAACTCATTGAACGGGGAATCGTTGATTGTATCTCTCGCGAGGAACTTGTTAAAAAACTGGAAAAATCTGCAGCAACCGGAATTCCGCTGCGGGTGAAGGCCGGTTTTGATCCAACTGCCCCTGATCTGCATCTGGGACATACGGTTCTGTTGCAGAAACTGAAGCATTTTCAAGATCTTGGCCATGATGTGTATTTCTTGATCGGCGACTTTACCGGTATGATCGGTGATCCAACCGGCAAGTCCGAGACCAGAAAGGCCCTGACCCGTGAGGATGTGGCAATAAATGCGGAAAGTTACAAGGAGCAGGTGTTCAAGATCCTTGATCCTGAGAAAACCAAGGTTGTTTTTAACAGCCAGTGGCTGGCCGGGCTTGACTCCTTTGCCATGATCAGGCTCGCCTCGGAACTTACCGTGGCCAGGATGCTGGAGCGTGAAGATTTCAAGATTCGTTTCCGGGAAGGCAGTCCCATTTCTATCCATGAGTTTCTCTATCCCCTGATCCAGGGTTATGATTCTGTGGCCATAGAGGCTGATGTGGAGATTGGCGGTACGGACCAGCTTTTTAATCTGCTCATGGGACGTGATCTCCAGCGTTCTCGCAAACAGGCCCCGCAGGTGGTGCTCACCCTTCCTCTTCTTGAGGGACTGGACGGGGTGCAGAAGATGAGTAAATCTCTGGGCAATTATATCGGGATTACTGAATCGGCCAACGATATCTATGGCAAGATCCTTTCTCTCTCCGATCAGTTGATGTTTCGGTATTATGATTTGCTGAGCGATCTGGACGCGGAAGCGATTGCCGAACTGAAGAGGGAGATGGAGTCTGGTACCCGTCATCCCAAGGAGATCAAGAAACAATTGGCCCGGGAGTTGACGGCACGCTTTCATTCAGTAGAGGCGGCGTTGCAGGCGGAGCATAATTTTGAAAAGGTCTTCCAGAAAGGCGGCCTGCCTGATGATATTCTCGAGAAGCAGATTACAGCCACTGAAGATCTATGGCTTCCGCAGTTGCTGGTTGATGCGGGGCTTGTTTTATCTACTTCTGATGGAAGGCGGATGATCAAACAGAATGCGGTTTCGGTTGACGGTGAAAAGGTGATGGATGTCAATGCGGTAGTGAAGCCGCAAGGTGAGGTGTTGCTCAAGGTTGGAAAGCTGCGTTATTGCAAGGTCTGTTTCCAGTAAGAGAAATTTAAGAGTCAAAACAAAAAAGGCTTGTAACCCACTTAGGTTACAAGCCTTTTTTGTTTATTGGTCTTGTGTCGCTATCAGTTGATGCTTGTCTCCTGGTGCGATTTGGCGCAGTCTCTACAAAGGCCTGTGAATTCAATATGATGCCCGAGGATCTGATAATGACAGGCCTGTGCTGCTACTTTATTAATATCCTCTTGTACTGGAATCTTGATGTCATCCACCTTGCCGCATTCCATGCAGCGAATATGGTAATGTGGCGTTATGGTCGCATCAAAACGTTTCTGGGTGCCGCCTACCTCCAGCTTGAGGATCATGCCGGTCCCAGCCATCAGCTCAAGATTCCGATAGACGGTGCCAAGGCCTATGCGAGGAAGGCGTTTGCGGACCATATCATAGACTTCATTGGCTGTTGGGTGTGAGGTAACCTTTAGAAGTTCTTCAAGGATGACCTGGCGTTGAGTGGTGAGGCGCATGGAGGCAAGTTTTTGCATGGTATTTCCTGTTTCTGGTGAAAGTGCAGATGGGAAGACTTATTATCTGGCAAGATATCTTAAAATAGGGAGAAAGACAATGGGAAATGAGAATTTTTTTCCTTATTGTTCAGTATATATTTGCCGTTGAGATTTGTTGTCTGTGGCGATACTCTTTTAACTGAGAAAAGGATTGAAATAACCAAGGCGGAGGGTTGGAAATCGTTTCTGTAATTGGAGCAGCCATGAGCGCATACCCAGTGGTTTGTCAGTTGGATGGAAGTCCAGGGTTTGCAGGTACCATTCTGGATCCATATTCAGATTTCGTAACTGAATCAAGTCGGGACGACAGGTTTCAAGCAGATGGGTAAGGGCCTCAAACTCTTCCTTGGAATCAGTAACGCCAGGATGGATAAAATAGTTGAGGGAGACAAAACGATTGGCCCCTTTCATGATCTTGATCGATTCCTTGACATCGGTAAGGGTGAATCCAAGAGGTCGGTAGTATCGACTGTGAAACAGGTCCTGGGCTGAATTCAGACTGGCACGCAGGCTGTCCAGACCGGCGCGGGCGAGGATCTCGACTGCTTGAGGCAGGCTGGCGTTCGAGTTGAGGTTGATGGTCCCTCGTTCTGTTTTTTTGCGGATGAGGTGAATAGCCTCCTCAATAACCTGGGCCTGAAGCAGAGGCTCGCCTTCACATCCCTGGCCAAAACTGACGATGGCATGTTCGGCCGTTTGCAGATGGGGGGTGGCCACAGCCGCGATTTCCTGGGCGGTGGGGACAAAACGGATACGATCCTGGGTGGCCGAGCAGGAACCAGCAGGCTGCAGGGAGATGCAGCCGACACACCGCGCATTGCAGATAGGGGAGGTAGGGAGCGGGGCCTCCCAACGACCAAGGAAATAATTGCGGGCCGCTGGGCAGCCGTAGATCAGGCAGCATTTTCCCAAATGTTGCACCAGCCTGTTGTTGCTGTTTTCTTTCAGCTTTTTTCTGGTCTTCCTGGTAATTGCGGCCTGATCAAATTGACAGGCATCCTGCCGTTTATCCGGGTCGCTGCGAAAGGCGGTAACCCAGAAACGCCCTTGATGCCAACCTACGGCGGTATAAGCAAAAAGTGGCAGGCGTGGGGCCTTGCTACTGTCTTGTGTTTGATAGGCGCTGTTCAAGATAGCAGTGTGCGCCGGAGACATGAAGGCGGCGACCGCCTGGATGCCATCTCCTGATTGATAGGGATTCTCTGCCACGAGTAGAGGCTCACCGGTAGCCCTGTCATAGCCTACAGGCAGGCGACCGGGAAGGACAAAGAGTTCGCTGCCTTCAGGAAGAGGAATCAGATCTTCAAGGGTTGGTTGAAAAAACTGGCCACCACTCATGCCGGCCATGTTCAAAGAAGAAAAATCAGTGATATTGCCCTGAAGGTCAGCGAAAACAAGCGAAGGAATAGCGTCTGGATGGATCACTCGGGACGTAGTGTCTTGAAGATAGAATCTGTAGCCAGATAGATGTTCAAATCTTCTCCGTAAATGTCCTGAATCGCAGAGTGATTGATCAGGTCCTCTATAATAAATTGGGTAAGATAGAGGCTGATAATGTTGGGATCGGGCACCAAGGTGCGCACCGGCGCAACTTTGAGTTGAATCTCAAATTCATCGAGACCGGCCAGTTTTTTGAGCTGATCTTCAAAGGTGTCGTGTAAACTCTGAACTGAGGAGGTCTCTACGATTCCTTTGTCGATAAGGCGTTGCACAAGTTTTGCTGCCAGTTCGTCGGCATTTTCCTTGGCCTTGTGGAGCATGAATCGCCTTTCCTGCTCTCTTTTGCGATCAATGCTGCGTATCGTTTTGTCTGTGGCGCTATTGGCACTGATATGAGCTTTTGCCATTTATGATCTCCGGTTAAACTGTCTTTATTTTCTGAAGGGACGAAGAAAAGAATTTACTGCATCCGCACTAATCTTCCAATAAAAAACTAAAATAAAAAAACTAATCTGCAAAATAACAAAAAAATTAACAGTTACTGTTGTAAAGACTGCCAAAATGGCGCATTTCCTGTTCCTGTTGTTCAGGCAGGCGTAAGTTGTATTTGGTCAGATACTCTGCCACCATGCGATGGGTGTTGAAGATGGGAATGTTCAGGGTGAGGTTCATGATCGATTTATCAAGGAAGGCAGAGGTGTTGCCGGCTCGATAAAATTCATTGAGGATGGTCGGCAGGAGCTGATAGAATGAGGCCGAGTCCTCATTGTAGAGCAGTGTTTCAGGTGCTTCACTCAGGCTGGCCTCGTCAACAGGTCCTTCGAGTCCAAATTTCCATCCGGTCTGTCCATTGTGATACCCTTCGACCCACCAACCGTCCATGATGGAGATATTTGGCACGCCATTCATGGCCGCTTTCATGCCACTGGTGCCTGAGGCCTCCAATGGTCGTTTGGGACTGTTGAGCCAGGCATGGACTCCCGCCACCATCATTTTGGCGATTTTCATATCATAATTCGGGATAAAAATTAAATTGGCAAGGCCCTTACTTTTCCGGTGCAGTTCTTTCTGATGGTCCAGGATGAGTTTAATGACTGATTTTCCCGGCTCGTCGGCTGGATGAGCTTTGCCGGCAAAGATAAAATTTATAGGCCAGTTATTGCTGACGAGGATGTCGCAGAGGGTGTCCAGGTTGTCAAAAATAAGATCCGCCCGTTTGTAGGTAGAAAAACGTCTGGCGAAACCAATGGTGAAGACCTGGGGGTTCATTCGGGTATGGCGGTCAATGAGAGAAGAGAAAAAGTTGGGAGGATCAATCCAGGTTTCGAGTTTCTGGTCGCGGTGCTGCAGGAGCATGGTGTTGATGAAATGAAACAGGATGGTGGTGTCTTTTTTCCAGGCTTCGCTGAGATAACTGCGAAATCTTGGGTCTTGGCTCAGGGGCCCTAACCTGGCGAAAACACTGGGGTCGTGCTGCCAGTTCTGCAGCGCTGGAAAGAGATTGAAGACCTTGGCCCTGGCATCACTGATCCAGGTCAGATGGTGGACGCCATTGGTGATAGCCGAGATCTTTTGGGCAAACAGGGGGAACTGTTTATGGGTTACATCCCGATGCAGTCTGCTG
>JANMTN010000375.1:0-6087 GCA_031390685.1 Desulfobulbaceae bacterium | reverse complement strand
CGTGGCATTCTTCAGTTCCATGGGCCGGGGCCGGGAGCACTGTTTGCAGGCCGACTCTACAATCCGCTGCCAGCGCTGCTGTCGCTTGCCGCCCCGCTCTTCATCATCCATCTTGCCCTGACAGCGGCTGCTGATAAAAGGGGTAAAGGTAGCAACCCCCAGTTCGGTGCATTTCTCGACGAGAAAATCCATCTTTACATTTTTCAACAGTGCCTGGCCCACATGCAGTATCGTCTTTCCTTCTTGCTGATCTTCGTCAGCAGACAGGATGCGGGCCACAACCTGTCTGCCGATGCCTGTGATCTCGGCCAGATACCGCACCCCTGTGCCGTCAAAGAGGTGGACCTGGGAGCCGACGTGCAGACGCAGGGACTTGGAGATATGGCGCGACTCAGTCTCTGGCAGCCGGACCTCATCGCCATTTCTATCCGCCGGTTCAAAAAAAAATCTACGCATTATCACGCATCACTACACAAAGAGAAAAACAGGGCGCTCAAATCTCGGTAACGGTGCATGCCCCGTTGGGACAGACCTCAACGCAGGTCTCACAGCCGATGCATTCGTCGGCGTTTACGGGTTCCGCCTTGCCGTTAATAAGCTCATAGACGGCTGATGGACAGGCATTGACACACTCTTCACTTCCCTGACACAAATCTTTATCGACAACGACTTCCCACATGGCAATGCTCCTTTGTTAATTTTCCAAGGGTACCCTCCAAGTAATTTTTCTTACCTTTGCATAAAAAAACAGGTATGGCAAAAGAAAAACGAAATGATCTTTCAAGGGATTCTTAATTCATGGATCGGGGATGAAGGTCACAAGTAAGGTTGTGGCGATGAACATCTGAAAATCAGGAATGAATCCTGATTTAACCCTTGTCTTTTATAATGGTATTTGCTACGAAACGAACATCATGAACTATAAAATCATTCAACAGAATGCCGGCCGTTTGAATGCATGGCTTCCGGCCATTATGGCATTTTCCCTGCCGCTTTCCACCTCGGCCCTTTCGATACTTGCCCTCTTGATCCTGGCGGTCTGGCTTGTTGAAGGAGGCTACCGGGGAAAATTGCGGGTGATCATTGTCAATCCGGTTGCCATGGCTGTTCTTGTGTATCTGGCCCTCTATGTGATCGGTCTGCTCTGGACCGAAGACCTGGCCGGCGGTCTTGATGTCATTAAAAAATACTGGAAACTCATGTTGTTGCCTGTCTTCTTGACGGCTGTGCGCTGGGAGTTGCGCCGAGTGTACGCGGCATTTTTTGTGGCAGGGATGACCATCGCCATGACCATGACCTATCTGGCCTGGTTTGGTCTGTTACACTATGCGGATGTCACCACCACCCATCTTACCCGCGGCACCTTTCATGTCATCTATAATCCCATGCTGGCTTTTGCCATATATCTCCTGGGTCACGAGGTGGTGTGGGGGAAGCCCGGAGACGCCCGGCGCTGGCCCTTGGTCGGGCTGATCGGTCTTATGGTGTTGAACATGTTCATCACGGAAGGACGGAGCGGGCAGATTGTCTTTTTTGTCCTGCTGGCCCTGCTTTGCCTGCAGATTTTCAGAAAAAGTATTCTGCGGGCTGTGTTGATCCTGGCCTTTCTTCTTCCCGCAATCTTTGCCGTCGGATATCATTTCAGTCCTGTCTTTCATGGACGGGTGGATCGGGCATATTCCGAGATTTGTCAATTTCAGCGCAACCCCAATACCTCTGTGGGGTTGCGGCTGCTCTTCTGGCAGAACTCCTGGGAGATTATAAAAAAGAGTCCCTGGCTGGGGGAGGGAACGGGAGATTTTGAGTCGGCCTATGCCGAGGTCAACAAAAGGCAATCACCACGGATGGGGACGACAGACAATCCCCATAACCAGTATGTTCTGGTCCTGTGTCAACTGGGGTTGCTGGGGCTGGCTGGATTGCTGGCTATTTTTGGGATCCAGATTCGTCAGGCCTTTGTGGGGCCGGATGGCTGGGAGCGGATTCGTCTGGTCTTTCCCCTCTTTTTCATGACCATCATGTGTACCGAATCTTATCTGATCATTGCCCAGACCGGCTTTCTCTTCTCCCTTTTCAGTGCGGTGCTGTATGCGCGAAAAGTGTCGCCGCAGCCCGGATTTAATGGCCCTTAAGCATAGTTCAGTTCCACCCACTGCCGGTAACTTCCATCCATAACCGCCCGCCACCAGCTTTCATTGTTCAGATACCAGTCGAGTGTCTTACGAATCCCGGTTTCAAACGATTCGAGTGGAGAATAGCCAAGCTCTGTGCTAATCTTGGCGGCATTGATGGCATAACGCCGATCATGGCCAAGACGGTCCTTGACATGGGTGATCAACCCTTCTGCCTTGCCGCCGGAGACCTGCGGGGCTTGGGGAAATCTTTTCTGCATTGCTTCACTACCGGCAAATTTCTCATCCAGGAGATTACAGATCAATCTGACGATATCGATATTGGTCCATTCATTATTGCCCCCGATATTATAGGTCTCGCCCACCCTGCCCTGGCGGATCACCAGATCAATACCCCGGTTGTGATCATCGACATAGAGCCAGTCGCGGATCTGGAGCCCATCACCGTATATGGGCAGAGGGCGGCCATCCAGGATATTGGTGATGATCAGGGGGATCAGTTTTTCCGGAAACTGGTAAGGTCCGTAATTATTGGAACAGTTACTCGTCGTCACCTGCAGGCCATAGGTCTCATGATAGGCCCGCGCCAGATGGTCAGAAGAGGCCTTGGAGGCGGCGTAGGGAGAATTGGGCGCATACTGGTTGGTCTCGGTAAAGGGCGATTCGTCCGGCCGCAAGGTGCCGTACACCTCATCAGTGGAGACATGATGAAACCGGTGCGGTCGGGGCGCCAGGGAACTCTCCAGCCATACCTTCTTGGCCGCCTTCAGCAGGACATGGGTGCCGATCACATTGGTGTCGATAAATTCATCCGGGGCATGGATGGAGCGATCGACATGGGATTCGGCGGCAAAATGGATCAGGGTGTCAATCTGTTCTTCCCGCAGTAAGCTGAGCACCAGATCGTAATCTCTGATATCGCCATGGACAAAACGAAAATTAGCCTGGTTTTCAACAGAGTGCAGGCTGGCCCGGTTGCCGGCATAGGTCAGGGCGTCAAGGACCACAACCCGGCTGTCAGGGTAATTCTGCAGCCAGAAGTGGACAAAATTGGCGCCGATAAAACCAGCCCCGCCGGTTACCAGGATTTTTTCAGGCTGGTACAGCATATTATTTCCTTTTTTCTTGTTTTATCAGGGCCAGCATGGTGGTTAATCCTTCCTGCCAACTGGGGAGTTTCATGTCAAAGGTCTTTGAGATTTTGCGGCAATCGAGGACGGAATTCTGGGGTCGTCGGGCTGGAGTCGGGTAATCGCCGGTGGTGATGGGATGCACGGGTATTGCCTGATCCAGAAGACCTATGGCCAGGGCCTCTCTGATGATTGTTTCCGCAAAGCCGTGCCAGGTGGTCTCCGGCATGCCGCAAAAATGATAGGTGCCCCAGGCAACATCAAACCCTTGCCTGATCCAGCCTGCCAGGGTCAGCAGGGCCTCGGCGATATGGGTGGCGTAGGTCGGACATCCGCGCTGATCAGCAACCACCCGCAGCTCGTCCCGCTCGGCGGCCAGCCGGAGCATGGTCTTGACAAAGTTATTGCCGTGCGGTCCGAAGACCCAGCTGACCCGGATGATCAGATGCTGTGTCAGCCTGGCGCGCACCTCCTCTTCTCCCTCCCACTTGCTCCGGCCATAGACACCGGTGGGGGCAACCGGATCCTCTTCATGGTAGGCCCCGGATTTATTGCCATCAAAGACATAATCGGTGGAGAGATGGATCAGGGGGATGCAGTGAGTCTGGCAGGTGGCGGCCAGGTTGGCGGGCCCCTGCCGGTTGGCCCGCATGGCGGCCTCTACTTCCTGCTCGGCCTTGTCCACTGCGGTGTAGGCGGCGCCATTGATGACAAGAGAGGGTTGCAATCGGGTCACGGTCTGCTCAACCGCCTCGGCGTCCCCGATATCGAGTTGCTGGCGGGTCAGTCCCATCAGGGCGCAGCCCCTTTCCGTGGCCAGACGATTCAGCTCATACCCGACCTGGCCATTGGCCCCGGTCAGCAGGATGGGAGCATTATTCTTCATCTTCCGCCATTAAAATCATAGAGACTGGCTGGATCAACATCAGCCAGCAGCGGGGCCAGACGGTCTTTGTCCGAGACCTGCGGTTCAGTTATTGGCCAGTCAATGGTGAGGGAGGGATCATCCCAGCGGATTGATCTTTCATGCTTCGGGGCATACAACTCCGTACATTTATAGGCAAAAAGGGCGGTTTCGCTGGTCACACAGAAGCCATGGGCAAAGCCGGCCGGTACCCAGAACTGGCGTTTGTTCTCACCCGAGAGGACAACCCCGTGCCAGCGGCCGAAGGTCGGCGAGCCTTTACGGATATCGACCGCCACATCAAAGACCTCACCCTGGAGGACATACACCAGCTTCCCCTGGGGTTGGGGGTTCTGAAAGTGCAGTCCGCGCAGGACGCCGCGCCGGGAAAAAGAAAGGTTGTCCTGGACAAAATCAACGTTGATTCCCGTCTCCTGATAGCGCTGACGCGACCAGGTCTCCAGAAAAAATCCCCGTTCGTCGCCAAAGACCTTGGGTTCAATGACCAGCAGTCCGGCCAGGGGCGTCTCGATCACCTTCATGGCTGACCATCCATGTGGCAGATGGAGCGCAGATAGGCGCCATAGCCATTCTTGGATAAGGGTGCAGCCAGCGCCTCCAGTTCCTGCAGGTTGATGTATCCCATGCGGAAGGCGATCTCTTCGGGACAGGCGATCTTCAGCCCCTGTCGATCTTCAATGACCCGGACAAAATTAGCGGCATCCAGGAGCGAGGCGTGGGTGCCGGTATCCAGCCAGGCCGTGCCGCGGCTGAGGATCTCAACCTGCAATGTGCCGCGCTTCAGGTATTCCCGATTAACATCGGTAATCTCCAGTTCGCCGCGTTCTGACGGGCGGATGGTTCTGGCAATCTCCACCACCGCATTGTCATAAAAATAGAGGCCGGTGACGGCATAGAATGACTTGGGATGGGCCGGTTTTTCTTCCAGGTCAATGACCATGCCCGCCTTGTCAAACACAACAACGCCGTAGCGTTCAGGCCGTTGCACATAATAACCAAAGACCGTGGCCCCATTTTCCTGCTGACTGACCTGCTGCAGTTTATGGGACAACCCCTCGGCATGAAAAATATTATCGCCCAGGATCAGGGTCACCGGACTGTCACCGATAAAATCTTCCCCGATCAGAAAGGCCTGGGCCAGACCATCCGGGCTGGGCTGCACCGCGTAACTCAGTTCCAGGCCCCACTGGCTGCCGTCTCCCAGCAGGTTCTGGAACAGAGGCTTGTCGGCCGGTGTGGTAATGATGAGGATCTTCCGGATCCCGGTCAGCATCAGGGTGGACAGGGGATAATAGATCATCGGCTTGTCATAGACCGGCATGAGCTGCTTGCTCACGGAATGGGTAAGCGGATGCAGCCTGGTGCCGGAACCGCCGGCCAGTATGATACCTTTGCGCATGGTGTCCTGATATTTTATTATTGGAGGATTGTTGTAAATTTATGAACAGCTATTATACAAGTTTGCTGGATGTCCCACAAGTCTTCCTGTGGGATAGGACAAAAAAATGAGCAGGATTCTTCTCTCCGCTCAGTTCTTGAAACTGTGAATCGGCGCCGGGATTCTGCCGCCCCAGGCGATGAAGCGGCTGGATTTGCCGACATTGCGCACCGGCATGATCGGGCTGGCCCCGAAGAGTCCGCCGAAGCTGACGATCTCTCCGGCCTCTTTGCCGGGAACCGGGATGAGGCGGACGGCGGTGGTCTTGTTGTTGATCATCCCCAGGGCCATCTCATCGGCGATGATCGCCGAGATGGTGTCGGCATCGACTGAGCCGGGGATAGGGACCATGTCGAGTCCAACCGAGCAGACGCAGGTCATGGCCTCCAGTTTTTCCAGACACAGCGCCCCGCTGCCAACCGCCTCCGCCAGCACCGCATCCTCCATCACCGGAATAAAGGC
>JANMTN010000369.1:0-3101 GCA_031390685.1 Desulfobulbaceae bacterium | reverse complement strand
GCCCTTCTTGGTAAGGATCTTATCGGTCGGGCCAGCACCGGTACGGGAAAGAGCGCAGTCTTCCTCATTGCTATTTTCACCAGATTATTGCAGGAACAAGAACGGGGCAAGGCGGCACCGGTTGGTACGCCGCGGGCCCTGATCATTGCCCCGACGCGCGAGCTGGTCATCCAGATTGCCAAAGATGCCAATGCCCTGGCCAAATATACTCACCTAAGGATCGTCTCGGCCTATGGCGGCACTGATTATCGTAAACAAGAAAAAAATCTGTCCGAGCAGGCGGTGGATGTGGTGGTAGCCACCCCGGGCCGTCTCCTTGATTATGAAAGTAAGAAGATCATCAACCTGAACCGGGCCGCCATCATGGTGATTGATGAGGCTGACCGGATGCTCGACATGGGTTTTATCCCCGATGTGCGCCGGATTATCTACAAAACTCCCCCCAAAGAACAGCGCCAGACCATGCTCTTTTCGGCCACCTTTACCGACGAGGTCAAGCAACTCTCGGCCCAGTGGTGCAAAGATCCCATCACCATTGAGACCGAGTCTGATCAGGTGGCAGTCGACACGGTACAGCAGATTGTCTATCTGACCACGACTGCCGAGAAATTCACGGTGCTCTACAATCTGATCGCCCACAAGGAACATGAGCGGATCATGATCTTTGCCAATATGAAGAATGAGGCCAGAAGGCTCAGTGAGCGACTGGAGCGCCACGGTGTCAAATGCACCCTGCTCACCGGTGATGTTCCGCAGGAAAAAAGGACGGCGCGGCTGGAGGCCTTCCGCGAGGGCCGGGTCAATGTGATGATTGCCACCGATGTGGCCGGGCGCGGCATTCATATTACCGGCATCAGCCATGTCATCAACTACACCCTGCCCTATGAACCGGAGGACTATGTGCACCGGATCGGCCGCACCGGCCGGGCCGGGGTCTCGGGGATCTCGATCAGTTTTGCCTGCGAGGAAGACGCCTTTGTCCTGCCCGAGATTGAGGCCTATATCGGGGAGACCTTGCATTGTGTCCAGCCGGATGAGTCTCTGCTGATCGCCGTCCCGGCAGGCCAGGCCAGGCCTAGCAGCACGGGCGACAGGGAAGGATCAGGAACGACCGCGGGCCATGGCCGGTCCGGTGGTGGGGGAAGCAGGGGTGGATCAGGAGCAAGAAGTGGACCGTACAAAGGGAGAAAGAAATAACGCTTCATGATTCATCTTACTAATATTACCAAGCAGCATGGTTCCCAGGTTCTTTTCCAGGACGCCAGCCTGCAGATCCTCGCCTCCAGTCGTGCCGGGCTGGTGGGCCCCAATGGCGCCGGCAAGTCAACGATATTCCGTTTGATTACCAGGGAGGAAGAGGCGGATAAGGGCGAGATCTCCTGCGCCAAAAAGACTGTGATCGGCTATTTTTCCCAGGACGTGGGCGAGATGGCAGGGCGCACGGCCCTGGCCGAGGTGATGGCGGCGGCCGGCGAGGTCACCGAACTGGGCGAGCAGATGCGGGAAATGGAAGCATCCATGAGCCAGTCCATGGACGATGAGGCAATGGCCGCCCTGCTGGAGCGGTATGGTAATGCGGTGGAGGAGTTTGAGCATCGGGGCGGGTATGATCTGGAGGCCAGGGCCCAGGCAGTGCTGACAGGGCTCGGCATTGGGCCGGATGCGTATCTGCGCCCGGTGGAGTCTTTTAGCGGAGGCTGGAAGATGCGGATTGGTCTGGCCCGGATCCTGACCGTCAACCCAGATGTGCTGCTCCTGGACGAGCCGACCAACCATCTGGATGTGGAGTCGATTGTCTGGCTGGAGGAGTGGCTTGCCAGTGAGTTTAAAGGGGCGCTGCTCATGACCTGTCATGACCGCGAGTTCATGAACCGGATTGTCAACCGTATCATTGAGGTGGCGGGCCAGACCGTGACTACCTACAGTGGCGATTACGATTTTTATCTGCGCGAACGTGAGATCCGGCGGGAGCAGCTTCTGGCCAGTTACCGCCGCCAGCAGGAGATGCTGGCCAAGGAAGAGGATTTTATCGCCCGCTTTGCCGCCAGGGTCTCCCATGCGGCCCAGGTGCAGTCCCGGATCAAGAAGCTGGAGAAGATCGAGCGTATCCAGTTGCCGTCGGAACAGAAGGTCGTGCGTTTTGAGTTTGCGGAACCCCCGCGCAGCGGCGATGATGTGGTGCGGATGGAAGCTCTGTCCAAGGTCTGGCCCAGTGTCGCGGGATCCATGGATGGCTCAGGAGTGACCGGCCAGGAAAGGTCGGTCTTCGGCGGGGTGACCGGGGTGATCCGCAGGCAGGAAAAGATTGCGGTGGTCGGGGTGAACGGGGCCGGCAAGTCTACCTTTCTCAAGGTATTGGCCGGTCAGGTCGCGCCATCAAATGGCACGGTGAGTATCGGCGCTAATGTGTTGTCTGGTTATTTCAGCCAGCATTCCATGGAGCTGCTCAACCCGGACTTCACCGTCTTTGAGACGGTCCAGGCGGTCATCCCCACGGGCAATATCGGGGTGATCCGCAACCTGTGTGCCGCCTTTCTCTTTCAGGGGGATGATGTGGATAAGCGCATCGCCAATCTTTCCGGCGGGGAAAAAAGCCGGGTGGTACTTGCCACCCTCCTGGCCCAGCCCCTGAATTTCCTGGTCCTTGATGAACCGACCAACCATCTTGATATCCAGTCCCGGGAGGTTCTCCTTGAGGCCCTGCAGAAGTTCACCGGCACTGTCATTCTTGTCAGTCATGACCGGCACTTCCTGCGCCTGCTGGTCGATCGGGTCTTTGCCATAGACCACGGCGCCCTGCACACCTATGAGGGCGATTACGGCTATTATCTGAGCAAGTCCGTCCAGGATGAGCTTGAACCTAATTAAAAAGAGGGTGTTCCTTATTGGTTGAAAAAATATGCAGAGAAGGATAAATATGATAAGAGAATAGTCCTCTTCTGTATTTGCGGTTTTCGTGTGAAGCTCTTTTCTGAAGGCGAGGCGTCAGAAAAGATAAGATAAAACTTTTGAATCATCCATCTCTTTTTCATCAGACGACATCATGGCAACGTGTACTCCCGGTGACAACAGCTGTAAGCCTGTCAGAAACTATCGAAATG
>JANMTN010000248.1:0-9480 GCA_031390685.1 Desulfobulbaceae bacterium | reverse complement strand
AAATAAAAAAAAATCAATCAAGAGCCGATTCGTTTTCTCGATTGTATCGTTTATCATTTTCTTGTGTACAGTCATTGTGTTAACAGTGGCCTCTGAGGCGTTTCTTCGTTGGCATTATTCCGACATTCTTTCCACTGCTTCTGGTATAACCTATTTTTCTAATCGTTCGTGGCCAAAATTTGGTGCCGAACAGAATAATTTTAAGCTGAGAGGCAAGCCCTTTGATATTGACAAGAATAATCGTGTTATGAGGGTTGTTGTGCTGGGTGACTCTTTTGCTTATGGCCAAGGGGTTTGGCCTTATGATAAGAGATTTCCAGAGCAGGCATTAACCATATTCCAGAAACGCCATCCCGGTCTCGATATTGAAATCATCAACACCGGTATTGCTGGCCAGGATTTAATCCAGCATAATCGGTATCTTGAAAATTTTATTTTGGCCTTAAAGCCTGATTTTGTTTTATATCAATGGTTTATCAATGATATGAACACTAATTATGATGACCTTGCCGTATTTATGACACCATCTCTTATAACTAATGCAAAATGGCATAAGATCTTAACGGAAAAGTCTGTGCTTTATTTTTTATTGCAACGAACCTGGGGGCAGATAAGAGCCCAGTCAGGATTACAAAAAAATGTTAATGAATATTTTATAGGTAAATTCAGTGATCCAAAAAGTAAATATCCACTGGCTGCAAATGAACAACTCAATAAACTTTTGAATCGGTTGGAACAAGAAAATATTCCCCATGGTATCGTTCTCTTTCCGAGTTTTGACACCAAAATGAGCGAGTATCAACTGGTTCTTTTACATAAACAGGTGCTTGATGTCTGCAAGGAACATGATACTGGTTGTTTGGATTTAAGACAGACCTACAGTAAATATGACGGCCAGATTAAAGATCTGTGGGCCAATATATTTGACCATCATCCGAGCGCCTTGGCTCATCGTGTTGCGGCAGAAGAAATTGTTGATTTCTACGGAGATGAATGGGCAAAGATGGCTGCCTCCAGGTCTTCTGACCATAAATGATGTTGATGTTTCGGGGTATGTCGGCGGCATGGAAGCACGGACTCAATACCCCTGGGGGAGTTCACTCGTATAGCTTATGATCTTTAGTTCTACTCTCTTTATCTTTTTTTTCCTTCCCCTGGTTCTTCTTTCCTACCTGCTTGTGGGCAGTAAGTTTCGCAACCTTTTACTCCTTGTTGCCAGTTTGGTTTTTTATGCCTGGGGAGAGCCGGTCTATGTGGTTGTCATGCTTCTTTCTATTGTGGCCAATTATTTTTTTGGTCTGGGGATTGGTCGGGTTCAGGAAAGTGGGAGGAAGGGAGGATGGGCCCTTTGTTGGGCCGTGCTTGCCAATATCGGACTCCTTGGTTTTTTCAAGTATGCCGATCTGTTACGGCCACATCTGGCCTCTGTTGAGTGGTTGTTACCGGCAATACAACCAAGCCATTTGCCCATGGGTATCTCCTTTTTTACCTTTCAGGCGATTTCATATGTGGTGGATGTGTATAGAAAGGTTACTCCGCCGCAGCAAAATATTCTCCATATGGGCTTGTTTATTGCTCTTTTCCCCAAGTTGATGGCAGGGCCAATTGTCCGCTACCATGATATTGTCGAACAGCTTGCCAAGAGAACCATCCGGGTGGAGGATTTCGCAACAGGTATTGAACGTTTTGTCTTCGGTTTAAGTAAAAAAGTACTGATTGCCAATCCTCTGGGAAATATGGCGGATCTGATATTTGCTCTTCAGGTGAGCACACTGTCAACCTTGACGGCATGGCTGGGTATAATCTGCTATACCCTGCAGCTCTATTTCGATTTTTCTGGTTATTCCGATATGGCCATAGGCCTGGGGCGCATGTTTGGCTTTCGTTTCCTCGAGAATTTCAACTATCCGTATATTTCCCGTTCTATTCAGGAATTCTGGCGGCGTTGGCATATTTCCCTGTCAAACTGGTTTCGTGACTATCTCTATATTCCTCTCGGGGGAAACAGATTCGGTTCCATGCGGACTTGTATGAATCTATTTATTGTTTTTTTCTTTTGCGGCATGTGGCATGGAGCCAGTTGGAATTTTATTGCCTGGGGTCTGTTGCATGGATTTTTTTTGATACTGGAGCGCGGCATTTTTGGTCGCACCCTGCATGCGGCGCCCTTGCCGCTGCGACATTTCTACGCTCTTTTTGTTATCATGAACGCATGGGTTTTTTTCCGTCTTGATAATCTGCCCCAGATCTGGACCTATTTATCTGCGCTTTATGGATTTACGTCCAGTCATGCCATTCACCCTGTTATCCATGTTGCCATGGATTTATCATTCTATTTTACCCTGATGGCCGGGGTGATCTTGGCCATGCCGATCTATCCCGCCTGCGAACGGTTGTTGCTGTCTGCCCGCTTGGCTCCCTCAATATCAAAGATTGCAGGCCCGTCTGTATCTCTGCTCAAGATCTGTCTATTGGGAGGGCTTCTGCTGTTCTCTTCGACGAGTATGATTGTCGGGGCCTATAATCCTTTTATCTATTTCCGGTTTTAATCTTCAGCGGCAATGAAATATTTTTTCTCCATTCTCATCACCGGCCTCTTTATAGGTTTCATTTTTACCCCGCCACTTATTACCCTGCTCAGGCAGGATGCACTTGTCTCAGAATTTGAGAAAAGACAACTCGCGAAATTGCCCGCAGTGAAATTTGATCTGCAGTCTCTTGTCAAATTCCCGCGCCAATTTGAAATATATTTTAATGATCATATCGGTGGCCGCGATCAGCTTATTTCATTGCATAATACCTTTAATTTCAGGGTGCTCAAAAAATCACCTATCTCGTCGGCGACAGTAGGGGAGAAAGACTGGTTGTTTTTTAACGCTGACGGAGAATTGCTGGATTTTATGGGGTTGATGCAAAAAGATTTTGTCACCCTTGAAGGCTATCGGCATGTTCTTGAGGATCGACGAGACTGGTTGGCGAAATTTGGGGTCCGATATCTGTTTTTACCCGTACCCAATAAGATGATGATGTATGAAGAATATCTGCCCTTGCGGGTGAGGCAAGAGAGAGGGGTGACGATCTATGATCAATTCATGGACCACATGCAAAAATATTCGGATTTTACCGATTTTTTAGATCTGAAAGCAATACTGATGAAGGCCAAAGAAGAAAGGCAGATATATTTTCGGACAGACAGTCACTGGAATCTTGATGGTTCTCTGGTGGCCGACCGGGCAATAATCGAGCATTTGCAGCAATGGTTTCCGCAGTTACAGACCTTGGAGCTGTCTGATCTGAAAAGAAGTGAAATTTACTATCGTGGTGACCTGGCCATATTGATGCATGTTCAAGGGGCAATTGGCGAGAAGGTGTCTGTTCTTGAGATGAAAGAACCCTGCCGCAATAAAAAAGATCAGAAGTTGGTAGGTTTTGTTAATAAAAACAAGCAATTAGCCAATGATGCGCGTTTTCTGCCGGAAGTCAATGGTTGCGAGGTCAAGGGCTTGAAAGCGCTGGTGATCCATGATTCTTTTGGAAATTTCCTCAGACCCTATCTGTCCGAGCAGTTTGGCGAGGTGATTTATATGAATTATTCCACTTTCTCAGGCATGAAAGAGTGGATAGTGCAGGAACGGCCGGATGTGGTTATTGATCAACGGGTGGCGAGGAATCTGCCCCTGGCTTTGGCTCAGGACCAGGAGATGGAAAAGGATTTATTACAGGAAGAGTTTAAGCGGACGGAAGGTTCCTGCCTGCACCTGGATGCGGATAGTGCCCAATCAGCGATTCTGGACAGTCACGATCTCAGTGTCATAAAGAACAGTGATGGTTTGTTGCTTAACGCCTCAGGGGCCGATCCCTATCTGGTTTATTCTTGTGGAAATTGTGTGCGTAGTGGAGAGTCTATTGTCCACATATCGTTGACGAGTCCACAAGATACGGAGATGCAGTTTTATTATACAACAGAAGAGCGGCAGGAATTCAGTTCCGCATTCAGTAAAATCCTGCATATTCAGAAGGGGGATAATGAGTTGTTCTTTCGTCTCCCGCGTCCTGGTATTGTGGGTAAAATTCGCCTGGATCCAGGCAAGGTCCCTGGTCAGTATATCTTGCATGAATTAATTATAAAAAAAACCAAAGTTGAACCACCTGTACATTAAAGAGTCGTTGGCGACAGTTGCTTGTTGCAAAAGAGCTTGTGAGCCAGGGCAGAAGACGTCTTGTTTGTTTGCAGGGATAAACGTCCCAGGTCCTTTGGTGACAGAATGGATTTGACTTGTGTAAATGAATTTCTTGGACTAATCTGTACACATTTTTATGCAACAGTTTCTTGTGACAGAGAATTTTCATCAAGTGGTAACATAATGTTTATTCAGGTAAATCAGGTATTATGATCTCTGTCATTATTCCGGCATATAATCATGAACAGTTTATTGGAGCGGCGGTAGAGAGTGTTCTTGGCCAGACATGGACGGACCTTGAGCTGCTGGTCATTGATGATGGCTCAACAGACAGAACCGGCGCGATCGTTCAGGGATATAAGGATTCTCGTCTTACTTATTTGTTTCAGGAGAATCAGGATGCCTTTAATACGATTAATCGTGGACTCGGGCTCGTCCGGGGTGACTATGTCGCTATCTTGAACTCAGATGATGTCTATACGCTGAACCGTCTGGAGCGATTAGTGGCAACGCAGAAACAAACCGGGGCTCAATGCCTTTTTACTGATGTGATTCCCATCTCGGACAGTGGTGATGAGTTTGTTGATCCGGCGTTTGGCTGGAACGTCTGGCATCAAAAAAACAGAAATTTCTTTGCCCAGTGCGGCGATCTTTATATGGCCTTTTTGAAGGGTAATTTCATGGTGACGACCTCCAATCTCTTTATGACTGCCCAGGCAGTGAAAAAGGTTGGAAAGTTCTGTTCGTTACGTTACCTTCATGATTATGATTTTATCTTTCGGATGATGCTCGCTTTCCCAGGCCAGGTTCATTACCTGGATAATGAAAAGCTGCTTTCCTATCGAATCCATAGCGGCAATACCTTGGGAGAAGCAGCAATCACCGGGCGAGAGCAGGACAGGGATGTGATCAGAAAATATATGCTTGCCAGAGTCCCTGATGAACAGCAGGGGATAATTTCCGCAGGAACAGATCGTCTGATTGAACTTGAACATGAATTACTTGAGGTGAAGAACGCCCTTCATAAACCTATTCCGGGGATAAAACAACAGATAGCAATGTTAATTCAGTCAATTTCTGCACGGCTTACCCGGAAAGGAGGCAATTGATAGTATCCATCAACTGCCGACCTATATCCTTTTTCGGGCCTTCCACTATGATATCCGTAATTTACATAACCAGGAGCACCATCCATGCCAGCAACACCACTTAACGGTAAACTGCCATTGTCATCAATGGTTTATATCAGTCTTATCGCCTTATCCACGCTTTTCTACGAATTATCTCTTATCAGAATTCTCGATATTCTCTGGTACCCTCATTTTGCTTATATGGTTATCACGTTGGCCTTGCTTGGCTTTGGGATAGCCGGTGTCGTCACCTCAATCATTGCCGACAGGAGAACTTTTGGCGGCAAAACTCTGGTGTTGTTAACTCTTTTATTGGCCATAAGTTATGCCGGGCTCTTTTTCTTTTTGAACCGGTTTCATGTTGACTTTAATAATTTTAGAAGTATCGCCTACTTAGGGGCCAAAGTCATACTGGTATTTTCCGGTATTGTGGTTCCTTTTTTTCTGAGTGGGCTGATCCTGTCCCTGATGTTTACAGAAAATGCCAGTCAGTTTGGTAAACTTTATTTCTGGGATTTGATCGGCGCTTCCCTTGGATGTTTGCTGGTGCCCCTGCTTATTCCCACCTTTGGCGGGCCTGGATTATTATTTGTCGCCTCCGGCATGGCCCTGTTTGGTGTCGTACTGATCAGCCGGTCGAAGGTAGTTGTAACTTTAGCGTTACTGGCTGCAATAGGGGTTTCAGGGTTTCAGCTCTTCATGGATAAAGAGTATCTGGAAATCGCCTTTCATATGGACAAAAGAGGTTTTAAGACCTTGCAGGGAGGACATATCCTGACCCGCTGGGACAGGATATCACGTATCGATCTTATTCAATATCGGGATGCGTATATCTGGATAGCCTATGACGGCGGGACCCAGACCAGCTATTTTTATAAATTTGATGGTGATTATAAAAAATTGCGACAATCTCTTCCTGAAAAGACCATTTCACAGTTTTGGGATCGATTTGTCTTGGCCTCTCATTGGTTAAAAGAAGGAACCGGGGCCAAGGTGCTTGTGATTGGCGCTGCCGGTGGTCAGGAGACAAAGGCCGCTGTTACCTTTGGCGCCAGTGCGGTTGATGCCATTGAGATGGTTGGTTCTGTCATTGATTTGGGTAAAGAAAAATATGCTACTGAGCCATACAATAATCCCATTGTCAATGCCGTTCGTGGCGAAGGCCGGAGTTTTCTCAGGTCCAGCAACAAGATTTATGTTATCATTCAGATGATGTCCAATCATACATCGGCCAGTGTTGCCTCGGGATCCGGAGCCGTGTCTCCAAATTATCTCCAGACTACCGATGCGTACAAGGAGTATTTTTCTCATCTTTCAAAAAATGGTGTCCTGCATATTAATCATCATATCTATCCCAAGATGGTTCTTACGGCTGCCCGGGCCTGGCAAGAGATGGGCCGGAAAGATTTTGAAAAGCATGTGCTCCTTTATTATACGGATCGCTGGTATAACTTGCCGACCCTTCTTATTAAAATGGAACCCTGGACCAAAACTGAGTTTGATCGGGTCCAGGCGCTTATGGGTAAGGGTTTTACCTTGATTCATAATCCCCTTGATCCCGGTAAATCAGGACTGGCCCCAGAGTTTTTTACCGGGACCCTGCCGGATGCGTTACTTGCCCGTATCCCGTATCGTATGGATGTGCCCACCGACGATAAACCTTTTTTCAATCATATAAGAAAACGTCTCCAGCCGGTTTCCTACGATGAACCCTATGTGGATCTGTCGATCAAGACCCTGCTGAATGATTCCATCAAACATGGTTTGCCCATGGATATTATTCATCTCATTGTTTCTGCTGGCGCTGCCTTGCTCATCGCTGTGGTCTGTTTGTTCGGCCCCCTGTTGTTTTCCAAGGTTGGCCGTGAACGATGGGAGGGAAAGGCGGCCTTTGTCAGTTATTTTGCCTGTCTCGGGGCTGGTTTTATCGCCATTGAGTTGGTCTTTATCCAGCTCTTTTACAAGTTGGTCGGTTTTCCTCTCTATACCTATGTGTCAGTGGTTTTTGCCTTTTTACTCTCGGCAGGGATTGGGAGTTATTGTACTGATATATTTAAATTGCATGAACGGCGGTGGGCGCGATTTCTTCCCTTTATTGCCATTCCACTCTACGGTTTTGTTTTGTTAATGCTGAAGGAGCCGTTGCTGAATTATTCTTTACAGTGGTCGACGTTGTTGCGCATTGGGGCAACAGTAGTTTTGATAGCTCCCTTGGGATTTTTTCTTGGTATGCCTTTTGCCATTGGCATTGCGAGTTCCTACGCCAATGGTAAAGGAGCCGTTGGCTGGGCCTGGGCGGTGAATGGACTGTTTACAGTTCTTGGCAGTGTTATAAGTATTATTGTTGCGATTTATATCGGTTTTATCCCAACATTGCTGGGAGCGTTTTCGATTTATATTCTGGCAGGGCTACTGCTTCCCAGATTTTCGAAATCCTAAAGAGTGGAGTCGGCATAAGTTTTTTATGGAAGAAAGAACTTTTTTTAATCTTTCCCGCCTGATTCAAGTTGGTGAGCAGCTCGCGCAGAGTTGCGATACCGTCTCCTTTGATATCTTTGATACGCTCTTTATCCGCCGTGTCCATGATCCTGATATGCTGAAGGTCCCTGTGGCCCGTTATATTGCGGCCAGAGCCGAGCAGCAGGGGCTGGAGGAATGGTCATGGCAAAAGATTCAGAAGCTTCGTGATACCTTCGAGGCTGAACAGAGAAGACAAACCGGGCAGGAATTTGAAGATCAAGAGGCCTGTTATCCTGTCTATATGCGGCAGCTCCTGGCTGCTATTTTTGGTGATGCCCAGGCGGATTCCCTGCTTCAGGAGGTGACTGAGTATGAGCTGTCAGTCGAGAATTCCATGCTTGTGCCCCGGCAGGAAATGGTGGACTGGCTCAGGTGTTTACACGAACAGGGAAAGAAGATTTTCCTGATTTCAGATATCTATCTTCCCGCCGCCCATTTAAGAAAGCTTGTTGAGTATGGCGGGTTTGCAGAGTGTGTCACTGATATTTTTTCCTCAGCAGATTCCTTTCTGGCCAAGGCCTCTGGCAAGGGGTTTGTCCTTATTCAGGAAAGATATGGCCTTGATATCAATACCTGGCTCCACATAGGTGATAATCCGGTTTCCGATGGCTATCGGCCCAGTCAAGCGGGTATTAAGGCCCTGGTGTTGAAAGATGGTCTGGAAAAGATGCGTAAGGGGTTGGTCAGACGGTATTGGCAGTATGGTCATGGCCGCTCCTTTTTTCGGGGCAGGGCTCTTCTGCAGGTGATGCAGCCACTTGAGGAAGAAAACAGGCCTCGCTCTCCTTTGTATATTGAAGGCTATAATTTTCTTGCCCCGGTTATCGGTACCTTTATCCAGCGCCTTGCCGAGAAAACACTGCGGGACAAGATCCCTCATATCTATTTTCTTTCCCGGGAAGGGTGGATGTTTCAAAAGTTCTGGGAAGGGGCGATCCCAAAGATCTATCCGTCAGCACAACTGCCAACGGTCAGTTATCTCTATGTGAGTCGTATGGCCCTTGCCGGCGCCTCGTGCGCGTATCAGGGCTTGACCAGGGACAATGCCGCCATTGCTTTTCTTCCCGCCGGGAATCGTGATTTCCGTGATGTCTGTCGCATCTTTAAGTTTGATGGCGGCAAACTTGCCCCGTACCTCGCCCGTCATCATCTTGCCCTGGAAACCGCACTGAGTCCATTGTATCCTGAAACGACAACGGAGAATTCCGTTCATTTTCAGGAACTTCTTGAGGATGCAGCATTCCAGGATGAAGTCCGGAGGCAGACCCGCCCCTACAATGATGCCCTTATCAAATACCTTGAACAGGAACGTTTTTTTGAACAGACAGATGTCGCCATTGTCGATATAGGCTGGCTGGGTACGATTCAGCGATTTCTTTATGAAGCCGTTCAGCATCGCTTTGATAAGCCCCGTTTTCATGGAATGCTTCTGGCGGCGACCCGTGGCATTCCCTTTCCCACCAGACCGGATAATTCCATTGAAGGGCTTATCTATGACCGTAACCATTTTGATCTTGGTGGCAGCTCCATTCTTTATGCCAGGGATCTCTTTGAGGAGGCCTGTCGGGCCCCGCATCCAACCTTGAATGGCTATCGATTGACGGAGGTAGGCTGTGAACTTGAATTCCGAACCCAGGATGATGCCACGG
>JANMTN010000236.1:0-6296 GCA_031390685.1 Desulfobulbaceae bacterium | reverse complement strand
CGTTGGCGGCCAGGCTCAGGTCGTGCCAGGGGATGGTCTCCAGCTCCGCCTCGACCCCCTTGCGCTCACTGCTCCCGCCGTTTACCCAGGCTCCGGTATTGAAATCATTAATCCAGGTATCGGTGACGTGGTGGAGGAAGGCGTCGACCTTGACGCTCATGAATGAAAGGGCGCGGTTCTCCACCCCCACCTGGAACGAGGAGACCTCTTCCGCCTTGAGCTCCGGGTTGGGGTTGTCCCAGATGCCGCCGCCGGCGATGTAGGAGGGAATAGGATTCTGGAAGCCACGCGCGGCGGTGGCCCGCAGCAGGGTATCGGGCCGCAGCAGATAGGTAGCGCCCAGACTGGGGCTGACCATGGCGCCGTTGATGCTGTGCTGGTCGTAGCGGATGCCCGGCGTGAGGGTGAACCGGCCCAGGCGCAGGGTGTCATTGACAAAGAGACCCCATGCCTCCTCAACGCCTGGCCGTGACTCGTCCTGGGCCGGGGCCCCCCAGTTGGTCTGGGTCCAGGGACCGAAATCAGTGACGGTGTCCATCCTGCTGCGGTTGATCTCAGCGCCGAGGGTCACCTGCTGCCAGGAGTCTTGCCAGGTGAGCAGGCCATTGGCCCCCTGACTGCGCTCATGCCAGTTGGCCTTCCAGAACAGGGCGCCGGGATCGCCATCCGGACTGGAGGCGAGGATATCGCGGTTGTCGATGAAGTTGCGTTCATAGTCACGGACGCCGATATTGAGGTGGAGCGATTCGGTGAGCACGGTGTCGTAGTTGGCGGTGACAAAATGGCTGCGGTCGCGGATATCCTCGCTGAAAGAGGGGGCGGCGTAGTCGAAATCGCCGGTGCGGTAGTGGGGATCGACGGCCATACCGGAAAAGGTGAGCAGCCCCTGGTGCGGCAGGTCGACGGTGAGCTTGCCGTAGGCCCGGCCCGCATTGTAGTAGCGGTTATTCAAAAGGCCATCGGATTCCTGCTGACCGGCGTAGAGGAAGTAGCCGACCCGGTCCATCTTGCCGGCAACATCCGCCTCGTAGGCCCCCACCCCACGCTCGCCAAATTCTCCTGCCACCGAGCCGGTGGGTTTGGCGCCGGCGGTGGGCGACTTGGTGATGATGTTGATCACCCCGCCCTGGGAGGAGCCCCAGACCGCGGAGCCAGGCCCTTTGATGATCTCGATCCGCTTGATGATGCGCAAAGGAATGTGGGAGAGATCCGCGGCCCCGGACAGGGCCGAGTTGAGACGGACGCCATCGATGAGCACCAGCACATGTTCCTCCCGGCTGCCCTGAATGAAGACCCACGAAGCCCCGTTGAAATCTGCCGGATGGCCGCTCACCGAGAGCCCGGCCACCCGCTCCAGCACTTCATTGAGGCTCTGGGCGTGGATGGCGGCGATCTCCTCGTCGCTGATGATGGTGACATTCTCGGCCACCTGGGTGATGGGCTTGGCGGCGCGGGTGGCCACCTCCACCATCTGGGAATCGTCAAAGTACATAGCCAGGGGATCGGGCTCGGCGGCCTGGGCAACATAAACGTGGCAGAGCAGGGTGGCGGCCAAAGGGGCAAGGCCGCGGGAGAAACAGGGATACCTGGCAGGGAACATAGCGCTTGAGTTCCTTCTTTTGGGGGTGGATAAAAAACCAGCACTCACGCTGGGGCTGGTTAAAAGATTCCGCTTGCAGTAAAGCACAGTTTCCTATTAGATGAAAGAAGATTAACTGATAATCAGCCGCATCCTCGACTCTGCAATTCTCTGATGAAACATAGACATCAAGCGCTCATAGCTATCCTCCTGCCACTGCTGACCCTGCTGCTGGCCACAACGGCCTGGGGACAGGAATGCGTCCTGCTCCAGTCTTCGGCGCTCAAGCCCTACGAAGAGGCCCGCCAAGGCTTTGAACAGGCGTGGATGGCCAGACGGCCGCTTTCGGGACCGAAAAGCATCGCCATCGGTACCCTAACATCGGTCCTGCTCTCGAAACAATCCCAGGAAAACATGGGTGCGCTCAAAAAACAACTCCAAAAGGCGCAACTGGTGGTGGTGATCGGCGATCCAGCCTTGGATTTCGTCCGCGATCTGCAGCAAACGCCCGTCCTCTATCTCCTGGCCCCCTCGGCCGGGAAGCTGCCCGCCAACTTCACCGGCATCGACCTGCGCATCCTCCCTTCCCGGCAACTGGAGGCGATAAGCCGGCTCATGCCCAAGGTTCGCTGCATCGGCGCCCTGTACAACTCGGCCCAGAACGGCCAGTGGGTCCAGGAGGCGCTCATGGATCAGGTGAGTGCGGTGGAGACCCTGCTGTTCAGGAAGGTTGCCTCCCTATCTCTTGTGCCCGAGGCCCTGAACAGCCTGGCCAACGCCATCGACGCCTACTGGTTGCTGCCGGACGCACTGGTTACTAGTCCGCAGGCCTTGCAGACCCTGCGGGAGTTCTCCATGGCCAACCGCATACCGATTGTCAGTTTTTCGGACAAGTACCTCAAGGCCGGGGCTGCCGCGGCCATCACCTTCGACATGGTTGACATGGGCAGCCAGGCGGCTGAGATGGCGGCCTCTATCCTTGCCGGCACGAAACCTTGCGAGATCCCGGCAGAAACGCCGCGCCGGCAGCGGATGATCGTCAACACCCAGGTCTTGTTCCGGATGGGGGTGGTGATCAACGAGGCGGAGGTGGACGAGATCTACTCGGGAGGGACGCAGCCATGAGTCTTCCCGCGACCACCTTTGCCGGGGATGGTGAAGGCACGACCGACAAAGGTGCCGGTTTGAATGCGAATTGGTATTAACAGGGTAAACCGTCCATGCGCGGCATCTTGACATCCATGAGAACGAGATCAGGGAAGATACGCTGAAAAACCTCCAGTTCCTCCGCCAACCGGCTGGCCCCTGACACCTTTATAATTATTCATCGTGTATGTTCTCCAGTTCCACCAGAAGCGCGTCAAGAGTCTTCTGGAATGACTCCTCCAGATCGTCAAGCAACTCCCTTGCCGCTTCCGACTGTTTATGATGCCCCAGATCTTCCAGTTCCTTGCAGATTACAGAAAGTTCAACGGCCCCAAGATTGGCACTTGCCGTCTTCAGGCTGTGGGCCGCCTCATACAGGTTGACACTGTCTCCGCTACTGACTGCGTCACGAATGGTACGCAGGAGAGCCGGGGAGGTCTGCTGATACAGAACGATAATTTTTTTTAAGAAATTAGGCATGTCCGGACGCTGCAAGGAACGAATCATATCCAGTCTCCCTTGATCGAGCAGCGATTTCTCCTGAGTATCCTCGTCCTGTTCAGCCTCCTCTTCCATCGCCTGTCTGGCAATAATGCCTGATTGCAAAAATTTGCCCATAACCTTCCGCAGAGCATCCATAGAAAAAGGTTTGCTGACATAATCATCCATACCGGCAGCCTGGCATTGCTCCCTGACACCCATCTGCACATCTCCGGTCAGGGCAATAATGGGCACCCGCTCTTTTCCGCACTCGGCTTCGTTTCTGCGTATCTCTCTTGAGGCGGTAAAGCCATCCATTTCCGGCATATGACAATCCATCAGGATAAGATCGTATTTTGTCCCGGAGGCTGCAGCCACCGCCTCTTTCCCGTTTTCCGCGGTATCAACCCGACACGGCAGTATACGGAGCATATATTGACACACCTCCTGATTAATCAGATTGTCTTCAACCAGAAGAATATGGGCATCAAAGCCCACAGCAGCAGACGAAAGACCAGCTGATCCAGTCTGATGCACCAAACTTGCATCCTCATATTTGTCCAGCAGACAATGAGAAGGCGCATACCGAGAAGATTCTTTTTGTTTTTGTGCAAGATCTTTTTCCTCAGCATCCAAACGGCAAGAGAATGTCACAGTGAACCAGAAGACAGAACCCTGTCCCGGTTCGCTGTCAACACCGATTTTACCCCCCATGAGCTGTACAAGCTGGCGAGAGATAGCAAGTCCAAGACCGGTGCCTCCATATTTCCTGGTCGTTGAGCTGTCCGCCTGGGAAAACAGCTCAAAGATTTTATTTTTCATGTGTGATGCAATTCCTATACCGCTATCTTCCACAACAAAACGAAGGGTTACGTTATCTCCTTCTTCGGCAATATTTTCAACACGCAACACCACCTCCCCTGAGTCGGTAAATTTGATGGCATTACTGAGCAAATTCACCAGCACCTGACGCAAACGGTTTGAATCTCCCCTGGCAGCGGTGGGCATACGACCCGTAAAAACAGAAATTAACTCAAGACCCTTGGTGTGGGCCGGCTCCGCCAGCATATCAGTCGTATCTTTCACCAGCTCGCGCAGATCAAAAAGATGCTCCTCCAGTTCAAGCTTACCCGCCTCTATCTTCGAGAAATCAAGGATATCGTTAATAATAGCCAGAAGTGAACCGGCAGAACGCTGGATTGTTCCGGCAAAATGACGCTGCCTCTCTTTCAAACCGGTATTGAGCAGCAATTCGGTCATCCCCAGGATCCCGTTCATCGGTGTACGTATCTCATGGCTCATGATGGCCAGAAATTCACTTTTTGCTTTGCTGGCGGCCTTGGCGCCAACAAGGGCTTTTTTCAGTTCCGTGGTTCGAGAAACAACCGTTTCCTCCAGGCAGTCTTTGAGTCCCTGGATAGTCGAGAAGGCCTGTTCCAGGTCGTTCACCAGTTGGGAAAAGGTGTCGCCCAACAGTCCCACCTCGTCCGGCTCCGACCCTGTCTGGCCGTCCCGCGCCCGGATGGTGTCGATCAATCGCTTGAGCGGCGTCATGATCTCCCGGGTCAGCATGTAGGTGGCGACCAGGGAGATGAGCAGGAAGAGGATGGCCAGCACCGTCGTCTGGAGCACGGTCTTGTTGACTGCCTTGTCGAATAGGCCTTTGCCGAGAACCAGCTGGGTGTAACCGATCACGGTGCGGGTCGCACTCTCCTTGCCGGTGTCGAAGAACAGGGCTTCGGGGCTCTGCTGGCTAGTAACCGCCAGGATCGGCGCCGTGAAGATGACCAGCTCCTTGTCCTCCCAGACCTTCCCCTGATTGTGGTGAAAGGCGGTGAGGGCGGTGGCCATGGGACCGACCAGGCCTGGAGGGGCGGGGAGGCCGTCACTGCTGTTGAGGATCTGGCGCAGCATGACCCCGCTCTTGGCATCGTGCACCGTGACTGCCTTCAGATCCTGATGGAGCTTGAGGGCCAGGAAGGTCTTCACCGCCTGGTCAATATTGCTGCGATCCTCGAAAAACAGCCCCGACTGGAGGGAGCCGGAGAGCATGGTGATCATCATCTCTCCAACACGGTCCAGATGGCTCTTGAGCTCCTGCCGCTGAATCATGTTGAAGACCATGCCCAAGGTCACGGCAAAGCCGAGCAGAATCAGGGACAGGGCCAGCAGGATCTTGAGGTTGAGGCCTATCCCCGGCAAAGTTGGTCGCGGGAAAAGGCTCATGGCTGCGTCCCTCCCGAGTAGATCTCGTCCACCGCCGCCTCTTCCACGGCCAGATTATTCCCAAGAAGGGTTTCAACGATGAGCAACCGCTCCGCCATATCATCATCGACAACGAGAACAACCGGCTGTCCCCTGACACCTTTGTAATTATTCATCGTGTAATATTCTCCAGTTCCACCAGAAGCGCGTCAAGAGTCTCCTGGAATGACTTCTCCAGATCGTCAAGCAACTCCCTTGCCGCTTCTGACTGTTTATGATGCCCCGGATCTTCCAGTTCCTTGCAGATTACAGAAAGTTCAACGGCCCCAAGATGGGCGCTTGCCATCTTCAGGCTGTGGGCCGCCTCATGCAGGTTGCTGTCTCCGCTACTGACGGCGTCACGAATGGCACGCAGGAGAGCCGGAGAAGTCTGCTGATACAGAACCATAATTTTTTTAAAAAATCAGGCCTAAACACTCTTTTTCTCACAAAGAAAATATCGATCAGCTCTGCACTATAGATGTACTCAAAAAAAAGTATAGCAGATGCGGGAACCGATTATCAAATAACTTTCTGAAAATGTGTTAATACTTGCAATTATATGACCACAACAGCGAACTGCGACAACATTAAAAAAAGTTGGAGGGCAGCTTGAACGTTCGCCAAGCTCAAGGCCTGCAAAAAATATTATCACAGCCACCGCGAAGGGGGTGATCTCCAGCGTTACGATACGAAGGAGACAACTCTTTCAGGATGATCTCTTGAAAACTTTGATCAACCGGGATAAATATGCATATATGAAGACAATCGTGGAAGTCATACATCTCAGAAAGGTTTTCGGAGAGAATACAGCGGTAACCGATGCCTCGTTTACCGTCAAAGAGGG
>JANMTN010000232.1:0-4360 GCA_031390685.1 Desulfobulbaceae bacterium | reverse complement strand
GTCGGCATGACCGGGGCAGTCGACATGCGCATAATGGCGGTTGTCGGTCTCGTATTCGACATGGGCGGTGGCGATGGTGATGCCGCGTTCACGCTCTTCCGGTGCGTTGTCAATCTGATCGAAAGGCTTGAACACAGCCTGGCCCTTGCCTGACAGAACTTTTGTGATGGCAGCAGTCAGAGTAGTCTTGCCGTGGTCGACGTGACCTATCGTTCCAATATTTACATGCGGTTTGTTGCGCTCGAATTTAGCCTTCGCCATGGTAACAGGCCCTCCTTGTTTCTGTGTAGTACTTAGCCTTTAACTTTCGCTATGATTTCTTCCGCTACCGACTTTGGTACCGGTTCATAATGATCAAATGTCATTGAGTAGGTTGCCCGCCCCTGGGTTCCGGAACGGAGATCCGTCGAATATCCGAACATGGATGCTAGCGGAACCATTGCGAGAATGATCTGTGCTCCTGCGCGGCTGTCCATACCCATGATTCTTCCGCGCCGCGAGTTCAGGTCTCCAATCACGTCGCCCATATACTCTTCAGGAACAACAACCTCTACTGACATGATCGGTTCAAGTATAATTGGGCCAGCCTTTGCACAACCTTCTTTAAAACCCATGGAACCGGCGATCTTGAATGCCATTTCCGAGGAGTCAACTTCATGATACGAACCATCTATCAGAGTTGCCTTGATATCTACAACCGGGAACCCGGCAAGAGTACCATTATCCGTTGCTTCGAGAATTCCTTTGCCGACAGCCGGAATATATTCGCGCGGAACAACTCCACCTTTGATTGCATCAACAAACTCAAAACCCTTGCCTGGCTCCTGCGGTTCAATTTCAAGCCAGACATGACCGTACTGACCACGTCCACCGGACTGACGAACAAATTTCCCCTCTACCTTTACCTTCTTGGTAATGGTTTCACGGTATGCAACCTGGGGTTTGCCGACATTTGCATCGACCTTGAACTCACGCATTAAACGGTCAACAATAATCTCCAAATGGAGCTCGCCCATTCCTGAAATAATTGTCTGCCCGGTCTCCTCATCTGTCTTGACACGGAATGAGGGGTCTTCACTGGCAAGCTTGGACAGACTGATTCCGAGCTTTTCCTGGTCTGCCTTAGTTTTTGGTTCAATAGCAATCGAAATTACCGGTTCCGGGAACTCAATCGACTCGAGGATTACCTGCTTATCTTCATCACAAAGCGTATCACCTGTTGTTGTGTACTTAAGACCGACAGCTGCTGCGATATCCCCGGCGTAAACCTCTTTGATCTCTTCACGCTTGTTGGCATGCATCTTAAGAATACGGCCAATGCGCTCTTTCTTGCCTTTGGTAGAGTTATAAATATACGACCCGGCGGTCACAACGCCAGAGTAAACCCTGAAAAAAGTCAACTGGCCGACAAAAGGATCGGTCATTATTTTGAACCCCAGCGCAGAAAACGGTTCACTGTCGGATGCCAAACGCTCTATTTCGACACCGCTGTCAACGTCAATACCTTTTATTGAAGGCACGTCGACTGGAGAAGGCATGTAATTGACAACTGCATCCAGCAGGTTTTGAACACCCTTATTTTTAAAGGCAGAGCCGCAGATGACCGGACAAATTTTGATATTGATGGTGCATAAGCGAATTGCAGCCATAATTTCGGCATCCGTCAACTCCTCACCACTCAGATACTTCTCCATAAGTACGTCGTCGTGGCTTGAAATCTCCTCAATCAACTTATCTCGGTATTCGCGGGCCTCGTCCAAAAGTTCGGCTGGAATTTCTTCCTCATGGTAGTTAGCGCCCAAGGCCTCATCTTCCCAGATAACAGCCTTCATCCGAACAAGATCAATGACACCCTTGAAAGTGTCTTCCTTGCCAATCGGCAACTGTATAGGAATCGGATTTGCCTTGAGTCGGTCTTTGATCATCTGAACGCCTCGAAAAAAATCGGCGCCGACACGATCCATTTTATTAATAAAAGCAATACGAGGCACTCCGTACTTGTCTGCCTGTCGCCAGACCGTTTCGGACTGGGGTTCAACACCGCCAACAGAGCAAAATACGGCTACAGCGCCATCAAGAACGCGAAGAGATCGCTCAACTTCTATTGTAAAATCTACATGGCCAGGCGTATCGATAATATTGATAAGGCAGTCACGCCAAGTGCACGTAGTTGCAGCAGAGGTAATCGTAATACCGCGCTCCTGCTCCTGCTCCATCCAGTCCATGGTGGCTGTCCCATCATGAACCTCACCAATTTTATGAGAAACGCCTGTATAGTAGAGGATGCGCTCTGTCGTTGTCGTTTTACCGGCGTCGATATGAGCCATAATCCCAATATTTCTGTAATTTTCAAGCTCTTTTAAGCGGGGCACAAAATCCTCCGAAGCTATTAAAACAATTACCAGCGATAGTGTGCAAAGGCGCGGTTGGCCTCTGCCATCTTATGGACATCTTCACGTTTTTTCACGGCAGCGCCGCGATTATTATAGGCATCGAGGATTTCACCAGCGAGCTTATCTTTCATAGTCTTTTCACTACGAGCAGACGAGTACTTGATCAACCAGCGCATTGCCAGGGAAATGCGCCGATCAGGTCGCACCTCGATTGGGACCTGATAAGTTGAACCACCAACCCTGCGCGATTTGACTTCTAGCGAAGGCTTGATGTTATCAAGGCTTTTCTTCAGAACCTTAACCGCTTCATCATTCGACTTTTGCGCAACAACCTCAAGAGCACCATAAAGTATCGACTCGGCAATACTCTTTTTGCCTGCAAGCATCAATATATTAATGAGCTTTGCCACTGTTTTGTCATGAAACTTTGGATCCGGGAGAATATTTCTTTTGGGAACTTCTCTTCTTCTTGGCATACCTATCCCCTAAAACGAAATCAATGCGTTGTTATTTCGGTCGTTTTGCGCCGTACTTTGAGCGACTTTTTTTGCGGTCTTTAACCCCGACTGTGTCAAGGGTACCGCGCACGATATGGTAACGAACGCCTGGAAGGTCTTTGACCCTGCCACCGCGAATGAGTACAACCGAGTGCTCCTGAAGATTGTGACCGACACCCGGGATATAGGATGTCACCTCTATTCCGTTAGTCAAGCGCACCCTGGCGACCTTGCGGAGCGCCGAGTTCGGTTTTTTGGGTGTCGTAGTATAGACCCTTGTACATACACCACGTTTTTGCGGGCAACACTTGAGAGCAGGTGCAGTTGACTTGTCTCTCTTGTTTTCCCTGCCTATACGAATCAGCTGATTAATCGTTGGCATAATCGTCGATATCTCCCAACACAAAAATAACTACATCGCCAAAAAATTCGCGAATTTTGTTTTTAACAGATTTTTCGTCACCTTGTCAAACTAATAATATCATTTTAAACATTATAAATGACAATCTGATAAAAAACCCAGAGTACACCCTGAATTGCTTATGGGCTATCCATGTACAACTTTCTTCACAAAATATTGACTAGAGATCGTTGCCAGCCTAGCGCGCGAAGTCGCATAAACGTGGTGGGGAATGGAATAGGTGTAGGGCCGAATTTAACCGGCATCTCCATTCATGTATCAAAGCTGTATGCTTTGGGCAATCGATCTCAAAGAGTATTGTTATATACAAGATAAGTTTGCTGCTGTCAACAATAAAGGTACTTCAAGTGTCATTTTGTTTTCACCAGCACGTACTGACATGCTCAAGCAAACAGTGGGGCATGAACATACGTTATGCCCCACTGTCGCGTGACCATGTATTCCGCTAGGCTGCTTCCAAGATTTCCTCTGTATCACTGCTCACCAGGTCGACATGCTCTTTTTCGGACGCATCAACAACCATGCGCAGATTCCTGTAACGGGGCAAGCCCGTACCAGCCGGTATCAATCGGCCCATGATAACATTTTCCTTGAGGCCGCGAAGGTAGTCGATCTTTCCTTCGATGGCGGCTTGGGTAAGCACCTTGGTTGTTTCCTGGAATGAAGCCGCCTAAATAAACGACTCCGTAGAGAGCGATGCTTTCGTAATACCGAGAAGTAGCGGCTCGGCGATTGCGGGACGTTTGCCCTCGTTCAATACCTTCTGGTTTTCCGTCTCGAATACCCAGCGTTCAACCTGGTCGTCAACTAACAGTCCCGTATCTCCGACATCCTTGATGCGCACACGGCGGAGCATCTGGCGCACAATAACCTCTATATGCTTATCGTTGATCTTAACGCCCTGGAGACGGTAAACCTCCTGTACCTCATCTACGAGGTATTTGGCCAGCTCCTTGACTCCAAGTACACGCAAAATATCATGCGGGTTCGAAGAGCCATCCATAAGTGGTTCGCCAGCCCGCACATGATCCCCTTCATGGACACTGATA
>JANMTN010000227.1:0-1605 GCA_031390685.1 Desulfobulbaceae bacterium | reverse complement strand
AATTAAGGTTAAAGGGACAAGGTTAAAGGTTCAAGGTACAAGGTTTTTTTATCTTGAACCTTGAACCTTGCTTCTTGGACCTTGCTTCTTGGATCCTGCTTCTTCTTTCTTATGATTTTTAACTCCGGCAAGCGCTCCTGTATAACTTTCCACACAGTTTTCAGATCCACGCCCATATAATCATGAATCAAAACATCACGCATGCCAGCCATTTGACTCCAGGGTATTTCGGAATTTTTATTCCGAAAACTTGACGGAATATGCTTGGTTGCTTCGCCAAAAACTTCAAGGCTCCTTATTACCGCATTGGTTGTTTTCCTGTCAGATGAGAATTCTACAAAAGACATTCCTCTGGTGAATTCTTCAATTTCAGTAATCGCTGCTAAGATATCCCCGATATAATCGGAAATTTCCCGGCCCTTATACATATTCTACCTCAGCAAGAATACGCTTTCCAATTGCCGGCTTCAAAGCAGATTCCATGACAAGGTCAACCTTGCCTTTAAGCCGGTACTGCAGAAAATCCCGTAAATCAATGAAGTCAAATAAATCAATCTCACGATTGAAAGATACGAGAATATCAATATCGCTGGTCTTTTTCTGTTGTTCCCTGACAAACGAGCCAAAAAGACCTACCTTCTGTACCCCATAACGAGAATCCAGATCCGACTTACAGCTCCGGATAATTTCAACAACTTCATTTTTTTCCATAGTTGAACACCAATATTGTCCAGTATAGTTTTTTTGAAAAAAAAAGGGGGAAAGGGCCACTCCCTATATTTGTCCCACAGTTATCATAACGGAAATACAAACATCTTACAAAAGATAGAAACGGGATGCTTCAGTTAACTGTTCGAGAGATTTGGAAAACCCAATTTCGTTATCAATTTACCCACCTGAAATAGCGAGGAGCCTTTTTTTATTTATTGTCTTTCTCTGTGTCTCTGTGTCTCTGTGTCTCTGCTGGAGTTCAGTCTTCAAGGCCATTGACATGGTCATCGATCACTGATCAAAGCTGTAGTTCATTTTTTTCACAAGTAATTTTCCATGGTCAGCGGCAAACAAAAAATCAATTTTACCCCGGCCATGAACTACTTCTGCACTCTGGTACTCCAGATCGATTTTGAACCTGCCAATGAGGGTGACCTGCCCTTTTGGGGATTCCTCCCATTTCAACGTTGAAATCTGCAGCCCAATAGTTTTTGTAGATTCAAACAGATTTGCATACGTGCCAACGAGTTCTGTAATCGGTTTACCGTTTTCCGTTGCATCATGTTCAAAAAACCGAGTGAACTCCATAAGGTTTTTATCCCCATAGGCCCGACAATATTTCGACAGAAATTCATCAATGAGCTGTTGCACGTCAGGTTCAGAAGGAAAATCCTCCTTGGGAGTTGCTTGCACCTGAGGGGGTCCACTAACAGACTGGACCGCAACTTCTTTTGGCGATGTATCCTTTGGTGGCCCAACACTTATTGGTTCATCATGCTGGGCTCTGCGTTCAACTGCTGATTAACGAATTTCAGAAGAATCCTCTTTCTTGATATCTGGAGCTATGCTGTTTTTCGTTGTTTGAACCGTGTTCTTCTTTGCGTCTCCATCTGT
>JANMTN010000209.1:0-6286 GCA_031390685.1 Desulfobulbaceae bacterium | reverse complement strand
CCAGATGTTGGGGAATGGCTCCGCTTGCGTTGCCGGCAAACAAGGTGAGCGCCGCTGTTGCAAATAATACTTTTTTCATTCTTTCCTCCAGATTGTTCGTTTGTTCCATGTTGCTTGTAAGCCGCTACCTTGGTAGTTGCTCGCTTGTCGATGGGTACTGTCTACTCATCGCTCTTGCATTGTTATTGTGGTTGAGAAAGAGAATAATTATTATTACTCTATTGGTAAGCATTTTGTATGCCAAAGCAAGAAATAATTGTAATAATGCTTATTGCCTGGTGTTAATTTGACAACAGGAGTGTGTCGGGTTGATGTAACGGGTATAAAAAATTAAACTTACGAGCAAATATGGTGGTGATTGTTGCTGGATGTCTTTGTGTGCTGCGATCGAATAAATGCAGGTCAAGTTTTTTTTTGCTATGAAGTTATCAGGGTAAAGGGCGGATTGTTGTTTCATGCAAGAACTTAGCAATAAGGGGTTATTTATCAGTAAACTTCCCATCCATGAGATCCTGCCGGAGTTACGGGCGCAGATGGCCAGCCGCGAGGCGGTGGTGCTCAGCGCCCCGCCCGGTTCGGGCAAGACTACGGTGGCGCCCCTGGCCCTGCTTGGCGAGCCCTGGCTGGCGGGGCGGGCCATCCTGATGCTGGAGCCGCGCCGTCTGGCGGCCCGTATGGCTGCAGCCTTCATGGCCCGGCAACTGGACGAGGATGTCGGCCAGACCGTGGGCTATCGGGTACGCTTTGAAGCAAAGGTCTCCCCGGCAACCAGGGTGGAGGTGGTAACCGTTGGGGTGTTCACCCGCCGTCTGCAGGACGATCCCGAGCTGACCGGGGTGGGTCTGGTGATCTTCGACGAGTTCCATGAGCGCAGCCTGCAGGGTGATCTGGCCCTGGCCCTCTGCCTTGATGTGATGGACGGCCTGCGGGAGGATCTCAAGCTCCTGATCATGTCCGCCACCCTGGACACCGACGCCGTCAGCAAGCTGCTCGACAACGCCCCGGTGATCAAGGGCGTGGGCCAGAGTTACCCCGTGGGCGTGGAGTATTGCCGGACCGGGCAGCTGCTCCAGCTCCATCCCCGCGAGATCGCAAAACAGGTGGCCACAACCATTCACAAGGCCTTGACAGAGCAGCCGGGCGATATCCTGGCCTTTCTCCCCGGCGCGGCGGAGATCCGCCACACCAAGGAGCTGCTCTCCTCTGCCCTGCCTCCGGGGGAAATCGCCATCCATCCCCTGTACGGCGACCTGAGCCTTGCGGCCCAGACCGCCGCGGTGCAGCCGGACCCGAAGGGGAGACGGCGCATCATTCTGGCCACGCCCATCGCCGAAACCAGCCTCACCATTGAGGGCATCCATACCGTGGTGGACAGCGGCTGGAAACGGAGCCCGCAGTTCGACCCCAATAGCGGCCTGAGCCGCCTGACCACCCAGCGCATCTCGAACGCCTCGGCCACTCAACGCGCCGGGCGAGCCGGACGCCTTGGCCCGGGCCATTGTTACCGGCTGTGGAGCACAGGGGAGGAACACGGCCTCAAGCCCTTCGACCAGCCGGAGATCCTGACCGCCGATTTGAGCCAGCTGGTCCTGGATCTGGCCCGCTGGGGAGTGCATGATCCTGCTGATCTGCGCTGGCCCGATCTCCCACCCGCCGGGCATTACGCCCAGGCGCAATCCGTGCTGCGGGCCCTCGGGGCCGTGGACCATCAGGGCCATATAACCCCCCTTGGCCGGAAAATGGCTGAACTCCCGGCCCATCCGCGCCTTGGCCATATGCTGATGGTGGCGGCGGAACATGGCGCAACCGGATTGGCCTGTGACCTGGCGGCGTTGCTCTCGGAGCGTGATATCATCAAGGGCCGGGACCGTTCGGCGGATATCGAAGACCGGCTCCATGCTCTGGCGGTCTTCCGCACCGATGGCCCGGCGGCGGCCAGATTCCTGGATGCGGACACCGATGCCTGCCGCCGGGTGATCCAGAGCAGCAGACAGTTCCGGGATCATCTGTCGAAACCTGCCAGGAACAAAGTCGCGGACACAGCAGTGCCAGCGGCGACCGCAGGTGAACTCCTGGCGCTGGCCTTCCCGGACCGGATTGCCCAGCGCCGGGCTGAGGGCAGGGGGCACTACAAGCTGACCTCCGGCCGGGGAGCGGTTCTCCCTGCCCATGACCGGCTCGCCGCCCACGAATATCTGGCGGTGCCCGAACTGGACGCGGGCCGGACCGAGGGCCGTATCTTTCTCGCCGCCCCCCTGGCGCGCGAGGCCCTGCTGGCCCTGTTTGCCGCTCGGTTGCAGAGGGAGAAAAAGGTGTACTGGGAAGAGCAAAGCGCTACGGTGAAGGCCGAGCGTCTCCTGCGGCTCGATGAGCTGATACTCGAAACAAGCCCTCTGGTAAAACCTGCACCCGAGGCGGTGCAGGCCGCCTTGCTTTTCGGCATCCGCAGCCTTGGTCTTGCCGCCTTGCCCTGGAGCGACAAGGCCATGGATTTGCAGGCGCGGCTGGAAAGCATGCGGCTCTGGCAGCCGGAAGCGGGCTGGCCGGATGTCTCGAATGAGCGCCTGTTCGAGGGCCTTGATCAGTGGCTTGGCCCCTATCTCACCGGGATGCGGAGCGCGGAGCATCTCAAAAAACTCGACCTCTTTGCTATCCTTGCCGCCAAGCTTGACTGGCAACAGCAGAGCCGCCTGGACCGGGAGGCCCCCACCCATCTCACCGTGCCCAGCGGTTCGCAGGTCCGGTTGCGCTACAGCCCTGGCGAGCCCCCGGTGCTGGCGGTGCGCCTCCAGGAGATGTTCGGGCTGGCCGACACCCCGAGGGTATGCCACAACACGGTGCCGGTGTTGCTCCATCTGCTTTCTCCGGCCCAGCGGCCCATGCAGATCACCCAGGATCTGCGTGGCTTCTGGGAAGGCGCCTACCATGAGGTGAAAAAGGAACTCCGGGGCCGCTATCCCAAACACCACTGGCCGGATGACCCCTGGCAGGCCCAGCCCACCAGCCGGATCAAATACCGTAAATAAGCGTAATTTAATAAATATCATGCTTGTTGTACTGATAATAAAAGTAAAGGTATGATCTCACTGTCATGACTCTACGGCTGTATTCAAGGGTATCGTTGAAAAAAAAGAAATTGCGGAAAAAAGGTTCAATGATTAATTGTTTTTGAGCCTGTCGTATGAATTCCCTGAATGTCTTTTCTCAATTATCCTGTCTTCTGGAGACCATATGAAGAACCCCACCCCGTTTTTATACACCGCTAATGAACTTTTTGACTGGTTGAGTGTCTCTCCTGATTTTGTCCTGCTTGATGTCCGTAACGCCAAGGATTTTGCCAATTTCAGTGTTGAGGCCCCGGTTTTCTTTCCTTACATCAATATCCCCTATTTTAATTTCATGGAAGACGCCCAAGGCAGTATTGATCTGGTCCCGAAAGGGCAGAAGATACGGATCGTCTGTGCCAAGGAGGGTTCGGCAAAATATGTGGCTGATCTTCTCTGTGAACATGGTTTTACCAATGTTGGCTATCTGCAGCAGGGCATCGTGAGCTGGGGCAATGCCCTGGTGCCCAAAAAAGTAAGCAGTGAAGATGAAAAATATACGCTGTATCAGTTTATCCGGCCGGGGAAGGCCTCCTGCAGCTATATGCTGATCTATAAGGATGAGGCCATGGTCTTTGATCCTTCCCGCAATATTGATGTCTATAAGGCCATGGCCAAACAGCATGGCAGCAGGATTGTCGGCTCCTTTGAGACCCATAGGCAGGCCGATTATATCTCCGGCAGCCCGCAACTGGCGAAAGAAAAAGGCTGCAAGGTACTGGCGAGCAAACTTGATTTTACCGGCGCGACCTTTCCCTATGAACCGGTTGTTGACGGCCAGATCTGCACCTTTACCAAAAAAGGCCCGGAGGTGCGGGTCCTGCACACGCCTGGGCACACCATGGGCAGCGCCTGTTATCTTATTGACAATAAATATCTTCTCAGTGGTGACACCGTCTTTATCAGTACCACGGGCCGTCCTGATCTCGGCGGACGGTGGGCGGAATGGGCCAGGGAGCTCTATTTGAGCCTCATGCTGCGGTTGCGGGATCTCCCTGATCATATTCAGGTGCTGCCCGGTCACTATACCTCCTGGAATGAGGCCAATGACCAGAAAATCATCATGGAGAGCCTGGGGACATTGCGTAAACACGTGGTTGCCTTCCGTCTGGCCAATGAAAAGAAATTTTCTGAGTTTATTGAGGAGAATATGCGGCCGCAACCCCCTGTTTATGGGGAGATCCGCAAGGTTAATATCGGTTTTCTTGAGGTGAGCCAGGAAGAGGCCGATGTGATGGATCTGGGCAAGAATGAGTGCGGGGCCAGTAATTACGGCAAGGTGGGTGTCAGCGCCGAGATTGAGCGGGTTGACCGGAGGCAAGCGGCCTGATTCCAGTGGCCGTATGTCTATGAAAATATTGTTTCTCTGTACCGGTAACAGTTGCCGCAGCCAGATGGCGCATGGATTTTTGCAAACCTTTGACCCTCGGCTCGATGTCTGTTCGGCCGGCACGCAACCGGCTGCCCGGGTCAATGCCCAGGCGGTTGCCGTGATGCAGGAAATAGGGGTTGATATCAGTCATCATGTCCCTGTCCATGTCAACCAATACCTGGGAGAGGCGTGGGATTTTGTCATCACCGTCTGCGGCGGCGCCAATGAATCCTGTCCGGTCTTTATTGGCAAGGTACAGCAGCGCCTGCATTTTGATTTTGCTGATCCCTCCCAGGAACAGGGAACACCAGAGCATGTCACGCAGGTCTTTCATCAGGTCAGGGACGCGATCAAGGCCAGATTTTATGAATTCTATCGTGATCAGATTGAGCCGTTGCTGCGGAAATAATGGTGGCTGAACACTCGGTCATCGCAATCACCGGTATTGATACCGATATTGGCAAGACGGTGGCCACTGGACTTCTGGGCCGATATCTTCTGGGACAGGGCAAGCGGGTCATCACCCAGAAACTGGTGCAGACCGGGTGCGTTGGTCTGGCTGAAGATATCCTGGTCCATCGGCGCCTGATGGGCCAGGATATCCAGCCTGAAGACCAGCAGGGCCTGACCTGTCCCTATGTCTTTGCCAGGCCCTGCTCGCCGCATCTCGCGGCCTCCCTTGCCGGGCAGGAGATTGATCCGGCGCTCATCCGTCAGGCCACCCGGACCCTTGTCGCGCGGTATGACCTGGTGTTGCTGGAAGGGGCCGGCGGTCTGCTTGTTCCGTTAACCGCAGAACTTACCTTCCTAGATTATCTGGAGCAGGAGGCCTGTCCGCTGATTGTGGTCAGCACCCCCCGTCTGGGGTCGATCAATCATACCCTGTCCATCCTCGAACTGGCCCGCAACCGCGGTCTGACCGTGTTGGGGATTCTCTATAACCGCTACGCGGAGAGTGATCCGGTAATTGCCGAGGATTCCGCTCAGGTTTTTTCAAGGTACCTGCGGCGATATGGGCACCATGATTGTGTTGTGGATCTGTTTGCAGTCGAGGAGTACAACCGGCAGCAAAGAAGTCTGGATTTCAGTCCGTTGTTTAGGTGCCGTTACTAAGCAAGCAAGGTCTTTTTCTTGCTTGCTTAGTTTACGGCACCTTATGCCACAACAACAAAACAGCCACTTTCTTCCGGCTGTTTTGTTAAGGGGCTGATGCCGAATACAAGAAACAAAGCAGAAGCAAGGTCTTTTTCTTGCTTGCTTAGTTTACGGCACCTTATGCCGCGTCAAAGAAACAGCAGGCTTTTTTGGCTGTTTCTTTGCGTGGCGCCTGGCAGATAGCATACGAAAACTGCGAAAAAGGGGAGAATGATGCGTTTGCAAAAAAAAATCTGTCTCAGTTGCCGGAATTTCAGCCTGCAGGAGATTGATTCCGGTGCCTGCAAGGTGGTCAGGGGGTTAGCGTCCTATCCGGTGAAGGCAACGGATGATACCTGTGACCAGTGGCGGGATTGTGGTCAGCAATACTTTATCCGTACCGGCTGGATCAAGGGACGGCTGGCCAAAGAAAAAGGGGATACAGTCAATACCGAGACCGGGATTATCAGTTAATGTCCATGAAAACAGAAGAGAAGGTGCGGCATGGGAACTGAGATTGAGCGAAAATTTCTGGTAACAGGCAATGAGTGGAGAAACATGGCCGCAGGAATCCGGTATCGTCAGGGTTATCTCAGCTCCGGAAAAGAGCGGACAATCCGGGTGCGGACCGCGGGGGATAAAGCATTCCTGACCATCAAAGGTCAAACCAGCGGGA
>JANMTN010000166.1:0-2276 GCA_031390685.1 Desulfobulbaceae bacterium | reverse complement strand
GGTCGAAATAAGGCCAGCCACGGCGGCCCGCTCCAGTTCCAGCTCCTTCTGCACGGAGCTTATGAAGATTCGCTTTTTTGTGTTCATGCGGACTGCCTCTGACCTCTTCAATATCTAGACCAAGTCAATTGTAAATTCAGTGAATTATAGCGCGTTAGTCAACAAATCAACAACGTCCCCTCCACCCCCAGCTACTTACTGCAAAGCCACAAAGTCCACTGAGCTTTATGTCTAAATTCGGCAGATGAACACTGCCTGTAAGTGTTTCATGAGTACCACTATAAAAGTGACTTCAGCCTTGCCAAGGCCGCATCAACTGTTTTTCCGTAGTCCTCGATGGCAGCAACAACCTCTACAACTGATCGTTCATCGCGATCAACCCTAGCATGAGGATTCACCGCTTTCAAATCATATACCGCCGAGTCAATCGCATCGGCTTTCGACTGAGCTTCACGAGCCGACTTTTCGGTAGCAGCAAGCGCCTCGCGACAGGAGGTGACTTTGTTTTCGTCCGCGCCGGATTTTCTCAGCGCTGATAATTTCTCTTTCAGCCTGACCGTTTCGACCTTCTGTTTTTCCACTTCCTCCAGATGCGGGGCCATCTCTTCACGTGCCTTGGCCCTTCGAGTCACATAATCCACTGTCCAGGAGAAGTCGCTTTCGCCGTCCTTGGTGCTGCGTTTGGCAAGCATCCCTGCAAAACTTGGAAACGCTTTCCCTGCATTGCCTTCCTGCTCGCGCCAGTCACCAATCAGAGTAGCAGGCAGCGCGGTATCTTCCAGCAGTTCGCCTTTACTCCCCCAGCCAAAATGCGCCAGTGTCATCGGCGACTTCTTCCCCATCTTGATGTGGGAAAGATCGTAATACCAGATGCGCTCGGTCTTTTTGCCTCTGGTGAAAAACAGCAGATTGGTCTTCACGCCGGCACCGGCTGTGGAGAAAACCCCTCCCGGTAGACTGACGATGCACCACAAATCACATTCATCCAGCAGCTTCCGTTTGGTTTCCACGAAGGCGCTTTCATTGGTGCGGAACAGCAAACCCTCGTCGAGGACAATTCCACAGCGTCCCGTTGGTGACAGTTCAGCCAGAACGTGCTGCAAAAACAACACTTGGGTCGAGCCTGTCTCAAAGCTGTAATTCTTCTGCGCCGCCTTCCCTTCCTTGCCGCCGAAGGGTGGATTGGTAAGGATTACATCAAAGGTCGGCGGTGCGCTCTCGAACAGGGCCTCGTAGGTCGGCGCTCCGGTAAGAGTATTGCCGTGCCACAGGTTTGGCTGGTCGATACCGTGCAGCACCAGATTGGCCAAGGCGATGGGAAAAACCAGATTCTCCTTTTCACGGCCGAAGAAGGTTTCTGTTTTGAGTTGAGCGAGATCTGTTGAAGCAGGCGCATCGCCAAGCTTCTGGGCCAGCAGTTCGTAGGCCTGCGCCAAAAAGCCGCCCGTGCCGCAACAGGGGTCATAAATCGTTTCATGGGGCTTAGGATCAATAGTCCGCACCATTGCCCGAATCACCTCACGCGGTGTAAAGAACTGGCCGCCGTCCGAGTTCTTCTCCCCCATTTTAAGCAGCAGGTCTTCGTACACCTGCGACAGGGTAAAGAAGTGCTGATCGTTGATGTGGTCGATGCTGATCGTATGGACCTTGTCGAGGATATCTCCCAAATTCGCCTCATCATCCACCCGCGTCCGCTCCACAGACGCCATGATCCGGCCCAAAACCCGCTGTTTCGGGGTGGCCGAGGAGTTGGGCCGCCCGTCTGGCAGCACGTCCAGGGCGTGCATGTAGGGGAGCAACTCCTTGTTGATGAAGGCGAAGAAGTCGCCGATTTTACCGGCTGTCAACTCGGCCCGTTTCCAGCCGAACAGTTTTCCTTTCCGTGTCCGCGGATGAGTCAGAGCCTCGGTATCATTCTTTGCTGGCGGTGCTGCCCAATCCTGCCAGCGAAAAGGTTCCCTTATTGCCGGAGAGAATGGCTTGCCCACGGCCTCAGCGTCTTCTCGCTGGTTCTCTTCCTGGGCGTCAAGAATCCGCAGAAAGAGAATCCAGGTCAGCTCGGGCACATACTGCAAGGCGCTGGCGCAATTGGAACGGCGCATGATGTCGCAGATTGATTTGACGAAGGACGAGAGGGATTGAGTCGATGATATTGATTTCGGTTTTTTTATTTTTTTAGGCGTTTTGGGCTTTGGCATAAGTCCTTTATTTGTCCAACAGAATTTTCTTTGACTTGGCTTGTCTTCATGGAAACAGTGCTGAGCTTGACCATGTTG
>JANMTN010000118.1:0-3224 GCA_031390685.1 Desulfobulbaceae bacterium | reverse complement strand
TTTACCAGATTCCTGGAGATTCCTGAGGGAAGCAGCCGTGTGGCGGCCCTGATTGAATACAGGCAGAATGAAAATGGTTCAATCCGTGCCAAACTGCTCAGCCGGAGGCAGGGCAAGACAATGACGCGATTGCAGGAGCATAGCGAGATCCATTTTTCTCCTGCCGGAGAAAATTACAACTCTGTCTCAGGGTTTGCCACTGAACCCCTGGCCGCCCCTGAAATGATGATTCCGGCGGAACAGGTGTACCGGGAACTGGTACCTTTCGGCCCCAATTATCATACCCTGGAGGGACCCTTGCATCTCTGCGGGCAGGGCGCATGGGGCAGGTTGAAGGCCCCTGTTTTGGGTATCCCTGGCCGTGTGCGGGAACTTCTCGGCTCCCCCTTTCCTTTGGACGGCGCTTTCCATGCGGCCTGTGTCCTGGGTCAGCGGTCAGCAGATTTTGTGCCCTTTCCCGTGGGCTTTGACCGGCGGATCATCATCAGGCCCACGCAGCCCGGCGGCAGCTATAGCACCAGGGTGGAATTGCTCTCCCGGACACGGGACAAACTGCTCTTTGATCTGCATATCTTTGACGACCAGAAACAGGTTTATGAGAGCGTTACCGGAGTGCGGATGCGGGATGTGAGCGGCGGGAAGATCAAACCACCGGAGTGGATCAGAAGTAGCAATTAGGAATAAAGAGGAGGAATCCGGGTCAGAAAAGAGCAATTCCTGATTCCTGATTCTCGATTATTGGTTCGTCCAGACAAACAGTTTCTCCATGGAGATCCTGGTGAGCCAGCGGAGAAAGATCAGGGAATAGACGGCGCCGCATAGATACATGCCGAGCAGAAAGACCAGATGCGACAGGCCGTAGGTCAAAGGGCCGCCGACGATAACAATCCAGGGTTCATGCAGCTTTATCGCCAGGAGGCCGAGGGCGGCAACTGCAGGCCAGCTAATGATATAGCTGGCCATAATAGCCAGGAGGCCAAAAATGATCTTGGGGGTCGGCTTTTCTTTGAATGCGGAGAGATCGGCCTGGTCTTCAAGGGCGGAACGAACAAAACCGGTTGCCGCAATTTTCTGGATACTCTTCTTGATCACCTGGTTGCCTTATTGTAGAAAGTGGAAAAGAGTTGTCCCGCACAGGGGCCTCTATTTTTATGAAAGTAACCGATTACGGGCTGTTAAATCAACACAAAAAACAAGCTGCGACATGAATCTGCCTGATCCCTGGAAGTTTTTTGACACCATTTACTGCATTTCCGTTGATGATCGCCTCGACAGGCGGGTACAGGCGAAAAAGCAGTTTGCGGAAGTGGGCCTGCTGGAACGGGTGGAGTTTGTCCTGGTTGCCAGGCACCCTGAAAACAGGGAAAAAGGTATCTTTGAATCTCATATGCTGTGCCTGAAAAAGGCGCTGGCGGCCGGAGCGCGACATATCCTGGTCTTTGAAGACGATGTCTTCTTCCGTGACTTTGATCCCCGCACTCTTGCCGAGGCCTGTGCGCATCTGGACCGCCTTGAGCGCTGGAATGGCCTCTTTCTCGGCGGCATCACCAGCGGCAGCCGCAAAACCGGGGTAAAATCCTTGATCAGCATCAAATACCGCTGTCTGTCCCATGCCTATGCCCTCAATGCCCCTTTTGCCGGGCGTATCGTCCGACAAAAGTGGAGCGGTATTCCCTATGACGGGCTGTTACGGCGAAACACTGGTGATTTTTTTGCTATCTATCCCATGTGCGCTTTTCAGGGGCTTTCTGAAAGTGATAATCAAACCGTGGCCATTGACAGAATGCGCCGGTTGTTTGGAGGACTCCCGATTATCCAGAAGATGAACGAGATCTATCAGAATCATAAGGCGCTTGTCCTTGCCGTGCACCTGGCGGTCTTTATTGTGCTTGGCACTTTGGTCTATACGTTGTGGTAAAAAAATGATCAATTATCGTCTCCTCTTTTTCGTTTCTTTCCTGATCGTCTGCTGCGCCGTTGTCGGTAAGATGCGCCTTGACATTGACACGGATCTGGCCCGCTCCTTGCCAGCCAGCGAACGGGTCATTGCTGATGCCCTGGAAATATTCAATCATCATCCCATTCACGATCAGGTTGCAGTGGACATCACGATCAACCTCGAGGATCAGGATACCCTGGTGGAATGCGGCGTCTTTCTCGAACAGAAGATGAAGGAGAGCGGACTCTTTGCCCAGGTCGGCACCAATGCCATGGGCGAACTTATCCCGCGCCTTGCCTTTCATGTGGCCCGGAACCTGCCTCTTCTCTTTTCCAGCGAAGATCTCCAGAAGATCGCCCCTCTTCTTGATGCCGGGCGGATCAATGAACGTGTGCGCAAACTCCATGAGGATCTTGGCAGTCTGGAGGGAGTCGGTCAGGCGGAATTCATCGGCATGGACCCCCTGGGTCTGAAGGACCTGATCCTGGCGAAAATGGCCCTGCTGGCCCCCTCCATGAATACTCGATTTTATAAAGGACATCTGCTCTCCGGGGATGGTCGTCATCTCCTGGTCACGGCCAGGCCGCTGGCGGCAGGAAGCAATACGGCGTCTGCCCTCTCTCTTTCTGATTTTTTCGGGAAGACATCGCAAGAAATTGTCAAACACTATGCCCGCAAAGGGATACAGGTGACCATAACCCCGGTCGGGGCCTATCGGGCCGCCCTTGATAATGAACGCATGATCCGCCATGATGTCCAGTTTGCCCTTCTTCTGTCAACAGCGGGCATCGCCTTGCTGCTCTTTTTGTCCTTTTCCCGGCCTCTGATCGGCCTCATGTCTCTGGTTCCGTCCTTTGCCGGGACAGCGGCGGCCCTTTTTGTCTATTCTTTGTTCCATTCATCCATCTCGATTATGGTGCTCGGATTTGGCGGGGCCCTCATCTCTATTACCGTCGATTATGGTATTACGTATCTGCTATTTCTGGACCGGCCCCATGAAACCACGGGCAAAGAGGCCGCGCATGAAATATGGGTTGTCGGGATCATGGCCACAGTGACCACCGTTGTCGCCTTTATGGCCCTCAGTTTCAGCGGGTTTCCGATCTTTGCCGAACTGGGTGTGTTCTCCACCATGGGTGTTCTATTTTCCTTTCTCTTTGTCCATACTGTTTTCCCCAAAATCTTCCCGGTTATGCCTGCCGGCACAGACCGGGTTCTCCCCCTGCAGAGCTTTGTCAATATCCTCTATAACACCGGCAAGCCAGGAGCCATTGCCGCGGCTCTA
>JANMTN010000097.1:0-8831 GCA_031390685.1 Desulfobulbaceae bacterium | reverse complement strand
CTTGATCATGCCAAGGCGCAAAGGCACTTTTTTGAGGCGGCCTCAACAGCTCTGGCCTGTCGTGAACTGGCCAATCCGTAGAGAACCGGAAGCAGGAAGTCCCTCAAAAAGTGGGGCAACAGCGGTAACACGTACCCGTCCCTTCCTGAAGACAGGGCACCGTTCCCCAGCGTCCTGGCTGGCGACGGGTAAGCAGTCGAGCCAAGGCCTCCATGCTGATATCCGGCATGTCACGGGCAATGAACACTGCATTTACATCAACGTCACCAAACGGCCGCTGCGGCCTCTCCCCGGAATTCCTTCATGTACTGGCCATATAGGATTTTTTCATATGGCTTCCTCCATTATGTTTACGATCAAAAAATTGGCGCCTATTTGTTTAACAAAAAAATATACATTTTTGTATAAAAATGTCAGAATAATTAACAAAATTGTATTGCAACTGTGCCCAAATACATTCCAACATCCGAGCACAATCAAAAACATAAGATATTAATATAAAAACATATTTACTTAATTTTAATCATTATTCAACATTGGCATATTTAATGCTAATCAAATATTAACAAATATTTGTCTACTGACAATTCATTTGGCTGCTGTCCTGATCAGACATAAAGCGGAAAATCAGAGTACGGAGCTGCATATCAACACCGGGATAACATTATTACTCCGGGCAATCATTTATGAAAAAGGAGAACGGAATGGAAACGAGAAAAAAAATCAACATAGCAGTTTTGGGGGCATTATGCTGCCTGCAGTTTAGTGGCGTCGCCATGGCTGAAGAAAATAAACCTTCGACAATCCCTTCAGACATAGCCAAGCAACACGTCCCGAGCGTGACCATAGCCGAGGAGGACAAACCCACGGCGAGCATCTCGCTCATGGCCATGAGCAAGTATGTCTGGCGCGGGTTCGAGATGAGCAAGGACAGTATCGTCCTCCAGCCGTCGATGACGGTGGCCTACAAAGGCTTTTCCGCTAATGTCTGGGGCAATGAGGATACGGATGTGTACGTGCAGGGGGCGGAAGGTGAGGACAGCAATAACTGGACTGAAACCGATTTAACCCTGGCTTATGACTGGACCGTGGGCCCGGTGGGTTTGACAGCGGGCTATATCTATTACAGTCTTATCGGTTTGGACAGTCAGGAGGTCTTTGGCCGCGCCACCCTCCATACCCTGCTAACCCCGACCTTGACCGTATATCGGGATTACGATCACTTCGCCGGCTGGTACGCGACCCTTGGGGTGTCACACAGCGTGCCGATCACCGACAAGATCGGTCTCAATCTGGGAGCCCAGGTCGGCTACCTGGATGCCGACGATGCCAGTAGCTACCCTGTGTACCACGGGGTAGGCAACCAGACCACCGAGGCCTACAGTGGTTTCCATGACGGGCTGCTCACGGCCTCGGTCGCCATCCCGGTGACCGAGCATATCTCCCTCACCCCGATGGTGGTTTACTCCTTCCCGTTGACAAGTGACGCCGGTGACCTGATTGAGAGCTGGAGCCAGGAGGTCGCAAACGGCCATACCAGCGGCAGCAATGACTTCATTTATGGCGGCGTTACTGTCTCCATGACCTTCTGATGGAGTTTTCCTGACTGACATGAAGGCGGCAGACCGACAGAATCGGCTGTTTACACAGCCTGCCGCCTTCATGATCTTCGCCCCGCCCCACACCTTGCTCATTCAGCTTCTCTTAGTGGAGGATCACAACCTGGTCTTGACTCCTGGAACCACTACACCCTGAACATAAAGGAGATCTCTTGAAACACCCTCAGACAGGTCTGACCTGTCGCGATCTGGCCAGTTCCTGGGGGGTATTAATATTATGCCAGGCAGACCTGAGCAGAAGCGGGATAAGGGGGGTCTCGATCTTGCTTTGTCTGGCAATCTGACCAATCCGCAGAGAACCGGAGGCAAGGAGTTCCTCAAAAAGAGGCCCGCAACGATAATCATAATGAGCCAACAACGGCTCCACGTACCCATTTTCCTGAAGACGGGGCACTGTTCCCCAATATCCTGGCTGACGCTGGGCAAGCAACCAGGCCAGGGCCTCGGTGCTGATATCCGGCATATCACAGGCAATGAGCAGCCAGGAAACCGCAGGCTGCCACCGCATGGCAGCAAGGATACCGGTCAGGGGGCCGCGTGCCTCCGGAATATCGGGAAGCCGGGGGAGATGGGCCAGAGATTCCGGCACCAGACCACCGCCCGAAAGGGCAATATGATCACCGATCAGGGGTTGCAGCAGGCCAACCGTATGTTCCAGCCAGGTGAAGCCGGCGGTAGATGCTTCCTTCTCAAGCAGATGCTTGGGCCGTCCCATTCGGGAGCTGCGGCCACCAATCAAGACACAGGCCCAGACCGGCGCCTGGATCCAGATTTCATGCAGCCATTGCAGAAGGAAGTCAAAAACCTGCGCCGCCCGCGCCTCGCCTCGTGGAAATACCCTGAGTACTGCATTTCCATCAACATCGACATCAGCAGACGGCGCTATGACATCCATCTCTGGAACAAGCGGTACGGGGGGAACATCCATGCCCTGCGGTCCGGCCCCATCATCAGCCAGGAGCCAGACTTTCGGCACTGGTGTCTGCCCATGCCCCTCAACAAGCACCAGATCATAATGACGGGCAAGCTGACTGAGCTGGAACCCGAAGCTGGCCCCAGCGTCACCGTGCAGGCGGGCGCCCCGAAGGAAGTGCCCCTGGGGTGCAAATTCCTCCCCGCCAAGTAAAAAGACATCCGCACCGGCCCGGTACAAACGATCGCTGTCCTTGCCGGGCATATCCACCAGCAGATGGCGGCAATCATGCTTGACCACGGCCACCCGCAGCCCGCGTTGAACCAGTTCCGGCAACATGGCCTCAATAAGCGTGGTCTTCCCTGCGCCCGAGGGGCCACAGATCCCAAGGATCGGCAACGTTATTGCGGGCAGCGCGGACAACTGGGGTTCCTTCTGTTGAAAGGATTGTTGTTTCATGATTTGTCTTTTCCTCTTACTCCGGCCCTCACTCCAGACCTAAGGCACGACCGGAATGGGGCAGGATGCCCGCAGATCTTCCCCGCTGCAGAAAAGCAGCAATGGCAGCCTTCCCCTCAGCTCCCAGCTCCCGGGAGAAAGCATTGACATACAGTCCAATATGATCCTGTATCACCCGGTCCTCAATCTCCTGGGCATGCGCTCTGATATAGGGCAGGCACTGCTCGGGATGGGCAAAGGCCCAGTCAACAGAGGCCCGAATCGCCTGATCAAGGGCGGCAATCCGCTCCCGCCCCAGTGAACGCCGGGCAGCAATACAGCCAAGGGGGATGGGATGACCAGTGTCCTGCTCCCACCACTGGCCAAGATCCTGAAGGCAAACCAACCCCTCCTGCTGATAGGTGAACCGGCTCTCATGAATAATGACCCCGGCGTCCACCTGTCCCTGCCGCACCGCAGCCATGATCGTATCAAAACGCATCTCCACCAGTTCCGCACCCTCTGGTAAGAAGAGACGGAAGAGGAGGGCCGCGGTGGTCAGGCGCCCGGGGATAGCAACTCTATAGCGCCCAGGACTGCCCAGATCAAGGGGGCTTCGCGCCACCAGCAACGGCCCGCAGTCCCGGCCCAGGGCGCTGCCCGATGACAGCATGCAGTATTCATCAAGCACATGGCCAAGGGCATGGAAAGAGAGTTTGGTCACATCCAGCCTGTGCTCCAGGGCCCAGCCATTGAGGGTCTCCACGTCTTCAAGCATCGGCGCAGCCAGTTCAAATCCCGGCAGATCAATCTTGCCGTGCGTCAGGGCATAGAAGATAAAGGTATCATTGGGACAGGGTGAGTGACCGATGCTTATTGAATTTATTAACGATTTCGTCACGATCCTCCCATTTCTCCGACCAGCAGCGCTGCCGCTTCAGCCGCTCTGGTACAGGCCTCCGCCATTCTCCAGCGACTCAGATCCCGATCCTCCACCAGATTTGAGACCGCGCGCACTTCCAGCAGGGGCAGGGAAAACTCGGCACAGACCCTGGCCACCGCCGCCCCTTCCATATTCTCGCACAGCCCCTGGTATCTGGCGGCCAGCATCGCCCCCCGCTCCCTGGTGGCACTGGCAGCAGAGACGGTCACAAAATTGCCACACCGGCATGTCATACCGTGCCGTGCCAGAATCTTCCTGGCCTGGTGCAGCATGGGCTGATCCAGTGGAAAAACCCCGCTACCGCCCAATTGTTCATCAAGTGCCTCAATATGACCAGAGAAACAGACCCCGAAATCTCCCAGGCTCTCCTGCTCGGCCAGACACAGATCAAGCAGTGCGGCATTGCCCCACGGTAACGATTCACAGACATAGGCCCCGGCCACTCCAAAGTTCAACACCTTGTCAATCTGCGGATCTCGTCTTTCCAGGTAACGGGTCAGATGCAGAGTCGTCTCCACCGGTCCGACCCCGGTAATCAGGGTAAAACAGGAGAGTGCCCGATCTTTCTGGAGAGAGATATCTTTAGCCATCGCCAGGAACTGCGCAAGGGGTTTCATCTCAAATTCAGTTGCGGCAACAGCAAGGATCATGGTAGGTATTCAAGGCTTGAAGGCTGAAAGCTAAAATTCGGCAACATTCATTTCTTGAGTTTCATGATCATCAAGAAATGACTATACACAAAGATTTGCAAGACTCCGCATCCTGAAGAATGAGGCGTACAATAAGGACGCCGCAGTGGTAAAGGATACGGTATGACGAAGTATTTGGGCCTTTGTGCGACGCCGCTCATCTCTTTTACTGTAAAACAGAACAGACATGCAACAGGATTTCACGCTCACCGCATACGACTATCTCCTGCCGCCGGAAAATATCGCCCAGCATCCAACGGACAGACGGGAAGACTCAAGACTCTTTGTCCTGCACCGCAAAACGGATAAAAGAGAGCATCGAACCTTCACCGACATTGTCGATCTGCTGCAGACAGGTGACCTGCTGGTAGTCAATGACACCAAGGTCTTTCCCGCCAGACTGCTGGGCCAAAAAGATACGGGCGGCAAGGCAGAGGTCTTTCTTCTGTCCTATCCCCTGCTGATCGAAGACACAGAGGAGATGGCCGTCACCGCAACCGCCGTTGCCACCGCCCTGATAAAAAGCTCCAAACGGACGCGCCCTGAATCAGTCATCACTATCAGCAACGACCTTTCCTGTACCGTCCTCGAACAACTGGGCGAAGGCAAGGTCAGGATCATGCTCCATTACGACCGGCAAAAAGGGTTGACTGAGATCCTCAAAAGTCACGGCCAGATCCCGCTCCCTCCGTACATTACAAGAGACCACGGCAGTACCGCCGAAGACAGCAACCGCTATCAAACCGTCTATGCCGACCAGCCAGGGGCAGTGGCGGCTCCCACCGCCGGCCTCCATTTTTCGGAGGCACTTTTAGAAAAAATCAGGAACAAAGGCGTGTCAATCGCCAGAATCACTCTGCATGTGGGATATGGAACCTTTGCCCCGGTGCGCACCGAGGTCATCCTGGACCATACCATTCATCAAGAGTATGTCCATATCTCAGAAGAGAATGCTGAAACAATCAATAGGGTTCGACAAAGAGGGGGGAAGATCTGGGCCGTGGGCACAACCACAGTGCGGGCCCTTGAATTTGCAGGAAATCAGCAGGGACAGGTCCAGCCAACAGATGGTTGGTGTGACCTCTATATCGTGCCGGGCTATCGGTTCCAGATAGTTGACAACCTGATCACCAACTTTCACCTGCCCCAGTCATCACTGCTCTTTCTGGTATCGGCCCTCTGCGGAAGGGAAAGGCTGCTGGACTGCTACCAGGAGGCCATTGCCCACGGTTACCGGTTTTATTCCTATGGTGATGCCATGGCTATACTGGCATAAAACAGAACCCTGAAAAATCGCGAAAAACCGATCAGGTGGCCGCAGCCGGACACTTGGCACATTCGCCAGAGGCACATGGCGGGGGCGTTGTGGCCGTACTGCTGGGGCTCACTCCCTTTTGGGTGCTGGCATAACCATCTGCGTACCAGCCGCCACCCTTGAGCTGAAAAGAACTCATGGACATTACTTTTTTAACCGATCCTTCACATTCAGGGCAACTGGTCAACGGCGCATCCGCCATACGTTGCTGAACCTCAAACACCTTGCAACAGGCATCACATTCGTACTCATAAACTGGCATTTTTCTACTCCATCCCTGACAAATATACTCTTTCCAACCACAGACCACAAAAGAGCAAAAATTCTTTCAGCCTGCAACCTATCTTCCTGTTTCTCTGCACTCAGAGAGAATCTCTAATTTAACGCCCCTGACTTCATCTGTCAATAAGCGCACTCCAATATGTATCACTCCGTTGCTCAATCAGAATGACAACGCAAAGGTGAGTGAGCAGTAACGGGGCAGTACGTGAGAAACTGTCCAGATCATGTACCCACCCGCCAAATGTTGTCCTTACTCCGACAAGACGAAATTTTTACTTGTCATGCCAAACCCCAGAAGGTACATTGTCTGTATGTTTTAATTCGCCATTCATAAATACCCACAAGACAGAATAATCAATAATGGAGACAGATTATGGCAAGCGACAAAGTTCAGGCGGTCAATGACGCCAATTTCAAGACGACAATTTCTGCAAACGTACCATGCCTTGTCGATTTCTGGGCCCCTTGGTGTGGCCCTTGCAAGGCAATCGGCCCCGTCATTGAAGATCTGGCTGAGGAGTATAAAGGCAAAATAACTATCCTCAAGATGAATGTTGACGATAACCCGGTCACTCCAGGACAATTTGGCATCCGCGCCATTCCTACCTTGATTCTCTTTAAAAGCGGTGAGATCGTGGACCAGATTACCGGTGCCGTGGGGAAAAAACAACTTGTCGACCTCATTAGCAAGGCCCTGTAATCAGCGTCCAACCTTATTCCCTCTTCTGGTCTATATTTTTCTTATCTAAAAAATCTCTCTGCCGTCACCACAACACGGTGACCCAAAAAGCTAATGACAAAAACTCATTTTGACCTGATCATCCTGGGCTCCGGCCCTGCCGGACTCACTGCTGGTCTGTATGCGGCAAGAGCGAGGATTGATCATCTTGTGATTGAAAAAGGCGCTGCCGGCGGCCAGGTCCTGCTCACCGACTGGGTTGACAATTATCCGGGTTTTCCCGATGGTCTTTCCGGGTTTGAACTTGCCGAAAAGATGGAGACCCATGCCAAGCGCTTTGGGCTCAATACCCTGACTGCCAATGTAATCAGCATGGATCTCTCCCAGACCCCGAAGCGTCTCACCACAGAAGACGGCGCGCAACTCAGTTGCAACGCCCTGATCATCTGCACCGGAGCCCGCCCGCAACTGCTGGGCGTCCCGGGAGAAGTCGAATTCACCGGCAAGGGCGTGTCCTATTGCGCCACCTGCGACGCCCCATTTTATCGCAACATGCATGTGGCCGTGGTTGGCGGCGGCAATACCGCCGTCCAGGAGGCCTCTCATCTCACCAAATTTGCCAGCAGGGTTACCCTTATCCATCGGCGTGACACCTTGCGGGCCACCAAGATTGTTCAGGAAAGGGCCTTTGCCAATGACAAGATTGATTTCATCTGGAACAGTCAAATCACGGCTATTGAGGGAGAAAAAGGGGTTGAGCAGATTCGCCTCAAAGATACTTCCGGCAAAGAAACAACCCTGGCCGTTGACGGTGTCTTTATCCTCATCGGCGTGATTCCAAATAGTGAGGCGCTGCCCCTGCAACTCCTGAAAGCAGAACATGGTGGATTTATCCCCACAGACAATGAGACCCGGACCGCAATTCCAGGGGTCATGGCTGCAGGCGATATCCGCAGCAAAGAAGTACGACAGATCGTCAACGCTGCTGGTGAAGGGGCAACGGCCGTGCTCGCCGCAGAACTGTATCTGAACAATTCAACATTGTAACCAATCATGCCAATCATGCGATCATCTGCCTTTTTCTCCCGCTCCTTTCTGGTCACCCTGCTTTCCGCAGCCCTTATAACTTTTTCTTTCAGCGGATGTGCCACCATGAAATCATGGTTTGGCATGGAAGGCGAAGAGACCCAGCTTCCTGCAGACAGCCTGGCGGTTAAAGGCATGGATGCATACGACGTGGGTAATTACCATGAAGCGGCAAAAAATTTCACCGCAATCCTGGATAATTACCCTTTCAGCCCCCAGGCCATGCTTGCTGAACTGAAAGGCGCTGATTGCCACTATTTTATGGGAGATTATGCGGAAGCGCTGGTGCTTTACCAGAAATTTGAGGAACAACATCCAAGCAACGAAGCCATTCCTTATGTCATGTATCAAATCGCCATGTGTAGTTACCAGCAGATCGATACCATTGACCGTGACACCTCCGGCGCGACAAAATCCATCCGGGATTTTACCAAACTGATCAAGGCCTTTCCGCAATCGCCCTACACCGATGAGGCCAAGGCGCGGATTAAGGCTGCCAACGAATTTCTGGTCAATCATGAATATCTCGTCGTGGAGTTCTATCTCAGAACCGACAAAGACCTTGATGCCAAAACCAGACTGAAATATCTAATCAAGACCTACCCTGACGCAACTATCACTCCTCGGGCCAAGATTCTGCTCGCCAAGCTCGAATCCGGTGAGAAGATGGGCTTCAATCTCTCATCCTGGTTCTCGGGCCTGACAGAACTGCCGGACTGGCATCTCTTCTCCTCTGAAAAACCCGCCGAACAAGCCCGCCCTGCCAAATAAGATTCTTCGCATCCGCTGCCGAACAGATAATCCTGTTCGGCAGCGTCCATTCTCATACAAGTTCATCCGCTCACATTAACTGCGAACTCAACAATT
>JANMTN010000087.1:0-10059 GCA_031390685.1 Desulfobulbaceae bacterium | reverse complement strand
ACCATGGATACCGTTTTGTCCGCGACATAATCACCGGCATAACGAGAGATGGCAAGGGCCAGAATATTCTTCCCTTTTTTATCCGCTTCCATCTTCATCTCATTTTCAATGCGAGCAAGTTTTTTAGCGGCATGCATGCGCGCCTCACTCTCCATTGAATCCATAAGCATTTTTTTTGCCTCTTCCCGCCCGATCCCTGCTATCTTTTCCAGCTCATTACGCTGACGGAGCAAAAGTTGTTCCACCTCATTATTTTTTTTCTGCAATCCCTCTTCCTGCTGGCGCAGACTGGCCTCTCCCTTCTGGATATCATCCTGCCTTTTACCCAGGCTCTCGGCTTCTCTTTTCAACTGCTCTTTTTTTTCACTGAGCTGTCGTCGTTCATCCTTCAAATCATCCTTATCAGCCCGTATCTCCTCTTCAACGGCCTGCTTCAGTTGATAAACTACTTCTTTACTGTGCAACACAGCGTCTTTCTTGATCCGCTCCGCCTCAGAAATAGCATTCTCTATCAGTTGTTTTCCCTGATTTTCTATGTTGGCCCGATGATTCTCAACAAAGCGTTTTCGCAAAAGAAAACCACCGATGACGCCAAGCAACAACCCAAGCGGCAGCAGCAAAAATGGCTGGTTCAATATCTCCATAACGATCTAATCCTGGTAGGCGAAATCTGATTGGACAGGAAAGGAACATGACAGCGGACAATTGCAAACCTGCACCGCAAAAGAGGAACAAAAAAAACGAGAGAGGGGAAGAGATACAAACAGTAACAACAACCCAGCGGCCAACAACAGCCAACCATATAGAGTTATTACATAATTTAACGTTCAGACAATCACAGCCGCAACTGAATCAAACAACGCCTGTCGATAACACCCCAAATCAGGGGAAATGAACACTAAATTTTTTTATATAAAGCCAGTCAACGACCTACAGACTTTCCAGACAACATTTCTTCTGTATTTCACCGATTAAGCATATAAACACAATTTTTCTTCCCGAATTTCGTAATCTTGTTCAGCATCATTCCAACTGCAATCAATAATTTTGCTGATGAATTCCAGTCAACTCGCCTCAATCTCGCGTGTCACCCTTTACCGTGACTCACAGACCTCTTTCCAAAGCGCCCTGGATATAAAAACAGAATAAAAGCTATTATTCTGATAATAAAAAATCCCCACTCTGCCGTGTCAGCAGAATATTTAAACCTATGAAATAGGTGGGCATAACTCATAGCCTCGTCAAGAAACTTGCGAAGCAAGCTTCTTTTGGAAAACCGTAGAGATACCCTTTTTATGAGAGTTGGCTCAACATCCTGAAGATCACCAACAGAGTAGGGAAAACAGATTTCAAAATAAATCCCAAACAAATTTCAAGCAAATACATCAATTTTCATATTGCACCCAGAGACCACAATATGAAGAAACAAACTTCTCAAATAACTATAGCAAAATTTCCGGCAAACAAAAGAGAATTATCTCCAATCCTTTCTTTTTTCTGGAGAAAGCCCTAAATCAATCTGCCTCGTCAAACCGGCAACCCTCTGTTCAGTGTCTGCTTTATAGCGATCAAAGTTAGATTTTAACTCAAAATACCTGGAGGCAATATTCAGACTCACCAATACAGCCACTTTACTCACAGGTAGCAATCCCGAAGCGCCATACATATTCTCCTGAACCAATCCTTGTACGAGATTGAGGATATCAGCCACCTCATCCTCTGAAGCCCCGGTATAAAAGGTATATTCCTGACCGAGAAGTTCAAACCGAACAAGTCTTTCCAAGTCAACCCTCCACGACTCTCAGGATTCGCATAATGTCCTTCTTAAAAGACAGGCCGTCAGAAAAATCTGCTCACCAACCACGTTAAAAGAGACTTCCCTGCACAGCTCCATCCGAGTTGCGGTTGGTTGCGCCAGCGTCCCTGCTCTCGCTCGCATCTGTCTCCCATTCTTCAATCCGTTCCAGAAGCCCAGACACCCTGTTACCGATCTCTCCTCGCTCATCCTTGAGAGCGGCCAGCTCCTCCTGCAAGTTGGCAATCACCCCTTCCCGTTGCAATGAAAGATCATCAGCTTTCTTTTTATCTGCCTGCAGGGCATTAAATCTTTCCAATAGTTTCGTAACAAAATCCTCCAGACGCCCTAATTCACTATCCTGCATCATATTCTTTACTCCTGTATTTATTATAATAAATGTAAAACACTTTTACATATCAAAAACCTATTTAAATATACCCATGCCCTGTATTCTCCGCAAGCATTAAGCCGTTGCCACAACATAATATCATCATATCCAGAAAATACTTATCCCCCTCCCAAATTGGCAACCGATGCAACTCATCCGATCGGCACCACCACAGATCACCTTCTTCATTAGATGTCTTGGGTGTCCCGCTGAAACAATCTATCCGATAGATAAAACCAACCAATCTTCACCGCTGTGACCAAAACCAGCCCAATTCAGCGTCCCTCGCAACGTGGCATCCTCACACAACAGGCCGGACTCTTCATAACCTCTCCCCTGAGACACGAAAAAATATCCTCCGTTTCATCTTGCCGCCAAGACCATTATATTTTCCCAGATGCTGATCCGAGGATCGTTTATTCCTGAGCACAAGTAAGATTTACTGGCCATCTGGAGAAAGAATAAAACCAAGTGTTGCTAATATAGGAGTGTACATCAGGACTTCCTTATGATTAAATAAAGAGAACAGTTCTTTTCACCTTTCATTTTTCAACTTTCAACAATTGTAACATGGAATCTCCAAGTTCAGAGACTTTTATCCTTATCCGACAATCCCATACCCCCAGGTTCCTGATTTCTTCCCTGGTTGCCGTCATCACGTTCCTCGGCCTTGCAGGCTACGCCTCTTATCTGGGAGCAACGGTCAGCAACAAAAATTTTCCGACATATCCGGCTATCCAGGCCAATGTTGCTTTCTGGGAAAAGATTTATACAAAATACTCCACCAGTGAGGCCGTGATCCATGACAAACATAATTTAACAAAAGTCTATGTGGTGATTCCCATCGTTGACTATCTGCGCCCCGGCGCAGAACAAATCAACAAGCCCCTTCTCGACACAGCCAAACAGAAATATATCACAATCCTGTCCCGGCTTGCCAGGGGAAATCCGCCCATCACCAAAGAAGAACACCGGATCGCCGCCATGTATAAAGGTGCCCGTAAATCGCAACTTCAAAAGGCCAGCGAATCCATCCGTGTCCAGATTGGCCAGAAAGAACGGTTCAGGGAAGGAGTTGTACGTTCTGGCACGTATCTTCCCGAAATAAAACGAATATTCCGCTCATATAACCTCCCGGAAGAGCTCGCCTACCTGCCCCATGTAGAATCTTCTTTTAACCCCGATGCCTGCAGCAAGGTTGGGGCCTCTGGTCTCTGGCAGTTCACCCGGACAACCGGAAAACGATATCTGCGCATTGATCATACCATTGATGAACGTCAAGATCCATTCAAGGCAAGTCACGCTGCCGCAAAGTTTCTCAAGAGGAATTACTCCATCCTTGGCAGTTGGCCCCTGGCCCTTACTGCATATAATTATGGAACATCAGGAATGGCGCGGGCAAAAAAAGACAAAGGCTCCTATGAAAAGATCTTTCTCGAATACGAGGAGGGGTACTTCAAATTTGCCTCACGCAATTTTTATCCCGAATTTCTTGCCGCCATCCGGGCTGCACAAAAACTTGAAAAAAATCCAGCTCTGCGTCGCCACAAACCTGCTCCCATAACCACCGCCAGGATTGAAAAGCGGACATCAACAGATGCCAATAAACCCTCTCTCTTTCAGGGGAAAAAACGTCTCCCCAAGGGGGATCGACTGACACTCCAGCCACGACATAGAGTTATAAAAAACGAACGATTATGATAAAATCAAACCGGGATATCCGGGAAAATCGTATTTACTCATAAGAAGCCTCTACCAGGACCCTATCGAGTCATCTGCTTAGTTCAACACAAGGAGTTATTCATGGACATCTCAAAACGAATTGCCGAAATGAAAAAACAACCTGGCTTCCAGGACAATGTAGGAATGATCCTCATCCACAACGGCATAGTACGCAACTGGTCGAGAAAGGATAAGAACAAGGTCAAGGCCCTGGAAGTCACCCCTGATCTTGCCAAGATAGAGACTCTTCGCCAGGAATTTCTCCAGCGGGATGGTATTTTTGATATTGTCATCGAGGCCAAAACCGGGGAGTTCCAGCCAGGAGAAGACCTTCTGTTTATTATCGTTGCCGGCGATATTCGCGAGAATATCAAACCCGTTCTGGCGGAACTTCTTGATCGGGTCAAGGCAGAGGCTATTGCCAAACGAGAAATCATCCTCAACTAAAGGATGCAGGCAAACTCACTCGCAGGATCAACATTCTGAACGCCGAATAATGTGTAAAAAAATTCAAGGAGGCAAATGCACTGCCATATGTTGTCGCCGAGCTTTCACGAATAATCGCCAATGACAGCTCGGCCATCAAAGACAATCGAGAGAAATGCCTTGAAGCGGGCATGAATGATTATGTAAGCAAACCAATCAAATGCGAGTTCGTCTACAAGAACGCTTGACTAAGAAATGGAAGACAACATCACAACAGACCATGACCGCTCACACCCAAAACAAACCCTCCCTAACCAACCAAGTACTGACATGGGCGAACCAGTCAAACACCGCGCCTGCCGGTCCGAAACAGGCGCTCCACACCTTCGTCCGTGTACTCCTGATTACGGCCAGAGAATTTCGCAAGAACGAACTTTCACTGCGCGCCAGCGCCCTCACCTACACCATCCTCCTTTTCCTGGTGCCCATGCTGGCCATGAGCACAGCACTGGTCAAAGGACTTGGCGGCGACAATCAACTTCGACAGGTTGTGTACAGCTACATCGACACCCTTGAGCATAACTCAACCCGCACCGCACCAGCCCCATCTCAGGTTAACACAGATCCTGAGACAGAACCCGGTAACGCCGATAAAATAACCGCGACCCTGACCGCACATCTCCGTTCAGCTGCGGACAATATTTTCGACTATGTTGACAAGACCGATTTCACCGCCCTGGGCTCCATCGGCGTCCTGGTGATGCTGATCACTATCATCATGGTATTTGACACCATTGAACTGGCCATGAACACAATCTGGCAGGTGCACTCCGGTCGCTCGACACTGCGCAAGATCACCGATTATCTGGCCTTGCTGGTCCTGATGCCAGTTGCCATCAATATTGGTTTTGCAGCCACCACTGTTATCACAAATCCAACATTGCTGGACAGAATCGAACCGTTCCTGCCGGTGATCTGGCTGCAAACCCTCGTTCTTCTGCTGCTGCCGATCTTATTTATTACCCTTGCCTTATCGATCAGCTACATGGTCTTTCCCAACACCAGGGTCCACCCCGTCCCCGCCTTTATTGGAGCAGTATTTGCGGCCTCCCTCTGGTTTATCACCCAGAACATCTATATCAGTCTGCAGATTGGAGTCTCCAACTACAATACCATCTATGGTTCTTTTGCCACACTTCCCCTGTTCCTGATCTGGTTATACCTTGGCTGGATCTTTATTCTGACCGGCGCCCAGGTCGCCTTCGCCTGCCAGGTGCGTCACAGTTATCAACTTATCCCGGCGCCACCAACGCCTGCCGAACAACTCAGCGCGGCCTTTGATATAGTCCATCAGCTCTTTTTATTTTTTGACAGACAGCAGACACTTACGGTCAAGATGCTCCCTGATCTCTGTCCTGAATACAACCCGTCTCTCCTCTTATCAACACTTGACCAGCTCCTCGCTGCAGGCATCATCCACACCAGGGACAAAGAACAGTATCTGTTTCCAACCATGCCAGCCGCCAAGCTGAATCAAGGCGTTATCGTCAAGGCAATTCTGGGCAGCGATACTCCCGACACCGAAGGCGGCCGACAAATCCGACGCGCCATAGAGGCGGCCAGCCAAGCGCTTCCTCTGACATTTCAGGAAATTCAAAATAGTTAGTACCCTTCCCGAAAAATATGTTGTACGATACGGTAACCTACGGATGAGCAGAGCTACAGGGACAAATTACCACGTTCCAGCGTCATCTCATCTTCAATATTAACGTTAACAATAGAGGAAAAACAGATGAAAAAGATTTTTGCAATCGCCATGCTTAGCAGTTTGATGTTGTTCGGGTGCAAGAGTGAAGAACCTAAGCAGGCAACAGAGTCCACAACCAAGACGATGGAGTCCTCTACATCCACGACCCCTGTAGAGAATAAAGGTGGGGGGGCCATGGAAAAAACAACTGAGGAGACAAAGGTCATGGAAAAGACAACTGAGACTCAGCCAGCACCCGCTGAAGCCCAAAAATAACGGGTCAGGTCGCCCTGATCTATAAACAAAAAAGGACGACCAACTACGATTCATCAGGAGTGACCCATGACCAGCAACGATATGCTCCACAGGATCCGCTACGCACTCAACATTACACAACGTAACAGTCATTGAGATCTGCGGACCCGGAGGACAGAACCTGGAGAAATCATCAGCCACTGTTTTGTTGAAAAAGGTAGAGGAAGAAGACTACCTGCATACAGTGATTTGGTCATGGGCTCATTCCTCGATGAGCTCATTGTCAGGGTAGTACGGCAGCGAGCCGTGCAAGGAAGCCGACAAAGTTATCCGAATGATTTGAATTTGCCACATTCCATAGTCTTTTCATATCCAATACCAATCCTAAAACAGAGAAAATTCAAATGAAAACGATTTTTGTAATCACACTGCTCGCCAGTTTGATGTTGTCCGGATGCAACAATGAAGAGCCGAAAAAACCATCTGCAAAAGAGACAAAAAGTCCGGCGATCCAGGCCACTGCGGACAAGGCCCATGAGGTAATTGACAAGACAGCGACCGCCTCCCAAACCTTAGCCGAAAAGGCAGTCGAAATCAAAGATATCGCCCGGAAAACCGTAACCGACATGATTGCTACTGTCCAGAACAAGAATGAGCAGGTCACGGAAGAAGCAACAAAGAATCAAAAGGCACCGACACCCGCTGATGCCCACAAATAATATGGCAGACAACCTCTATCTAAAAATAAAAAAAGGGATGACCCTCCACGATTCATCAGAAATGCCCCATGACCAACAATGATATTCTCCGCAGGATCCGATACGCGCTCGACATACACGACGCAACAATCGTTGGGATATGCAGACTCGGTGGACACGACCTGGAAAAATCATCGGTCACTGCCTTGCTGAAAAAGGAAGAGGAGGAAGGCTATCTGGCCTGCAGTGACTTAGTCATGGGCTCATTTCTCGATGGCCTCATTATCCAAAAAAGAGGGCATAAAGAAAAGAATGCAGATCAGGCAGATGCTGCATCGCACATCACCAACAATATCATTCTGAAAAAACTACGCATTGCCCTGGAGCTGAAAGAAGATGCCCTCCTTGAAATCCTGGAACTGGCCCATGCCAGCATCACCAAGGCCAAACTGAGCGCCTTGTTCCGCAAAGAAGGCCATAAAAATTACAAGGAATGTGGCAATCAATTTCTCAGGAGCTTCCTGAAAGGACTTTCCATTCGCTTCAGAGACCAGCAAGAGCAGAGAGATGCGTCACGCTCCGGGCGACAAGAACAGTCATGAGAAACATCCTGACCAAAGACAAATCAGATCTCCTGACCTTTCTCACGGATGTTGGCTACTCAAAAACAAAGGCAAAACAACTGGTTAAACATGGGGCGGTGACCATTGGCGATAAAGAGGCGACTCGACCCGACCAGTCTTTGCTGCCAGGGGAGCTGGTGAGCGTTCGTTCAGAACAGGAGATGCGCGAGCAGGCCAGGCAGTGCCCGGGACTTACCATCATCTACGAAGACGAAGACATCATTATCATAGACAAGCCGGCGGGCCTGCTGACCATTGCCACTGACAATGAAAAAAGGAAGACCGCTTTTTATCTGCTCAGCAGCTATCTCAAGGAGCGGCTAAAATCTGCGCAAGAGCGGATCTTCATCGTCCACCGCCTGGATCAGGGTACCTCAGGACTGCTGGTTTTTGCCAAAAACGAGGCGGCAAAACAGATCCTCCAGGATCAATGGGAGCATGCTGACAAGAGATACTCCGCCATCGTTGAAGGGGTTCCGATAGAGAAAGAGGGACAGATTACAAGCATGCTCGCCGAGTCAAAGGCCCTGCGGGTCTATACAGTCAGGGACAATAGCGAAGAGGGGAAGGAGGCCAAGACCAACTACAAGGTAGTCAAAGAAAGTGACGCCTATGCCTTGCTCGATATCACCCTGGTCACCGGACGCAAGAACCAGATTCGCGTCCACATGGCCGACCTTGGCCACCCCATTGCCGGCGATAAAAAATATGGCGCCAAGTCCAATCCTCTGCGGCGGATGGCCCTGCACGCATATTATCTATCCTTTCCTCATCCGACCATCCCCGCAAAACGGATGGAATTCGAAATCAAGATGCCAGGAAAATTCCACATGCTTTTTTCTAAAAAAACAGGAACAGGAAAGAGAGGATAAGCTCATTGCTGGCCACACTGTTATCTTATGCAATGAAGCTTGCGTCCCCCTTACTCTTTATCTCCACACTCCGGCAATCGGTTTCGCGCATTGCGGACAACAGCCATCAACAAGCCTGTTTTCCTGGATAGTATGCCCCAAACGGTTGATCAACGGGGCCTGACACGACGGACAGACGGTATTTTCCCCCCCTGCGCCAGGGACATTCCCTTCATAGACATACCTGAGTCCGGCCGCAAGTCCGATGTCCCGGGCCTTTTGCAGCGACGACGTCGACGTGGCCGGTCTGTCAGTCAGCTTATAGGTGGGATAAAAGCCCGTCACATGCCAGGGCATGGACGGATCAACAGAGGCTATAAATTCAGCGATCTCAGTCAGTTCCGCGTCACTGTCGTTGAGCCCGGGAATGACCAGGGTGGTAATCTCCACCCACACTCCAAGCTCGTGCATGAGCCGTACCGTGTCCAGCACCGGTTGCAGACGGGCGCCACATATCTGCCGGTAAAAATCATCGCTGAAGGCCTTGATGTCGATGTTGATGGCATCCAAAACCGGCGCCAGTTTCCGGGTTGGCTTTTCTGTCATATACCCGTTGGAGACAAAGATATTCTTCAGCCCCTGAGCGCGCGCCAGCACACAGCAATCATAGGCAAACTCGAAAAAAATCGTTGGCTCCACATAAGTATAGCTGATCGATTGACAGCCATTACTTAAAGCGCTGGCCACCACGTCTTCCGGTGATCGCAAAGTACCGGGAACTGCGTCAGCCGCAAAGGCGCCAGGCTGGGAGATGGAAAAATTCTGACAATGACGGCAACGAAAATTGCAGCCAACAGTGGATATGGAATATGACAGACTTCCAGGCAAAACATGAAATAAGGGTTTTTTCTCAATTGGGTCCACATGCTCCGCCACCAACCACCCATAGACCAGACTGTACAAAACACCTTTTCTGTTCTCACGCACCGCACAGATGCCACGATGTCCATCCTTGATCCGGCAATGATGGGCGCAGAGTTCACAAAACACCTCGTTCTTTACCTCATCATCCTTGCTCTTCCTGTAAAATTGCGCCTCATGCATCAGAAGACCATCCCAGCTTAGAGGTTGTCCTTCACCACCTGTTGCCACCGGCCATCAAGGTACAGATAGTGGGGAGTAAAACGGCTTTTATAATTCATGGCCGCCACTGACTGAATATAGTAACCAAGATAGAGATAATGAATCTGATGGTTGCGACAGAATTCCGCCATGGTCAGGATATTAAAGGTGCCCAGGCTTCGTTTCGCTTCAGCAGGATCAAAATAAAAATAGACAGCATTTATCCAGTTTATACCCACATCAACAATGGCGCAGCCGACAAGCCGGCCAGCCAGCCGGTAACGAATTTCCATACAGGAGACAATGGAGGTCAGAAAAAAACCGGAATAATACCCCTCGGCCTGGTTGTTCTTGTGAGGGTAGCGATGGGACAGAAATTTCTGACACAAGGCCAGATTTTCCGGACTGGACTGCACAGGTCCGAGCTCG